>CAISTO010000181.1 GCA_903888395.1 uncultured Bacteroidota bacterium
ATTAATATACAGAATTATAATCTATAAAATTCATCAAAATATTAAATTATTGAAGGTTTTTATTCAAATTCATTTGATAGAAAACTTAAAAATAATTTTATTTAATGGGTTCAAAACTTACTAAATTCATTACTTTAGTTGCTTTGGCTTTAACTTCTTCTGTGGAGTTTGCAAGCACCGTAATATGACCCATTTTACGCATTGGCTTACTTTCTTTTTTATCGTATAAATGTAAGTAAACTCCTTCAATATGGTGTAATTGATCTAAATTTTTAATGGCATATGCACCTGAAAAACTTTTATCGCCTAACAAATTAATCATTGCAGCAGGCTTAATTAAGCCAACACATCCAACGGGTAATCCCAAAACTATTCTTGTCAATTGTTCGTATTGAGAAGTATAACTTGCTTCTATTGTATGATGGCCAGAATTATGCGGACGTGGAGCAATTTCATTTACCAAAATATCGCCATTCAATGTAATGAACATTTCTACAGCAAAAACGCCTGGACTTTTAAATTGATTGATGGTTTGAATGGCAACAAACTTTGCTTTTTCAGCCATTTGTTTGCTAATATCGGCTGGACTAAATAAATAGGTTACCAAATTGGCTTCAGGCTCAAACTCCATTTCTACAGCTTCATAAGCTACAGTAGTCCCAAAAATATCTTGTGCTACAATGATCGAAATTTCTTTTTCACAAGGAACAAATGCTTCTAACAAACAAGGAACATCGTAAGGAATTAAAGAGTTATCGGCTAATATTACTTGACTATTAAGTATGGTAACTCCTCTGCCATCATATCCATCTTTTCGGGTTTTTGCAACAAATTTTTCAGTCTCTAATTTTGTAATTGCTTCGTTCCATTCGCTCTTATTATTTACCAAAAAATAAGGTGCAGTTGGAACATGATGTTCTGTATAATATTGTTTTTGTAAACCTTTATCCTGAATAATTTGTAGCATCCTGGGCGATGGAATGATGGTTTTTCCCTCGTCTTCTAATTTTATTAAAGCCTCCGTGTTTACATGTTCAATTTCAAAAGTGAGTACATCACTCATAGCGGACAATTCCATTATTTTAGCTTCATCAGTCAATGAACCTTCAATAAATTCATGCGCCAGGTGGTAACAAGGACAATCTTTTGAGTTTTCTAAAATATTTACATTTACATTTAAGCGAAGTGCTTCTTCAATAAGCATTCGCCCTAGTTGACCACCACCTAAAATTCCAATTTTTTGTTTGAGTAAATTCATCGAATTGCTTTTTTTATTTAGTTTGCTCGCTTAAAATTTTCATGTAAAAACTTTCGTAAATAGGAACTATATTATTGATATCAAATTCCAAAGCACGAGTCAATGCATTTGCTTTGAATTGATGTAATCGTTCCTCATTTTCTAAAATATAAATTCCTTTTGCAGCCATTTCATCTACATTACCAACTTCGGCCATAAATCCAGAAATTCCGTTTTGTATTAACTCAGGAATTCCACCTGCGTTACTAGCAATTACTGGAACTTGACAAGCCATTGCTTCTAAAGCAGAAAGTCCAAAACTTTCAGTTTCACTTGGCATCAAAAACAAATCGCAAACACTTAAAATTTCTTCTACAGGATTTTGTTTTCCTAAAAACATAATACTTTCGCATAAATTCAATTCCCTGCTCAGTATTTCAGCATGATGGCGTTCTGGACCATCGCCAACTAACAGTAATTTTGACGGAATTTTCTCTCTTATTTTTCCAAATATTTTTATCACATCTTCTACTCTTTTAACTTTTCTAAAGTTAGAAGTATGAACAATTAATTTTTCATTTTGCGGGGCAATGGCTTTTTTAAAATGTTCTTTTGCTTGTTTTTGAAAACGTGATACATCAATAAAATTTGGAATAACTTCTATGTGTTTTTTTGTTTTAAAATGCCTGTATGTATCTTGTTTCAATGAATCGGAAACTGAAGTTACACCATCTGATTGATTAATGGAGTATGTAACCACAGGTTCAAACGATGAATCTTTTCCAACCAATGTAATATCGGTTCCGTGTAAAGTAGTTATTACTGGTATATTAATACCCTCAGTGGCCAATATTAATTTGGCCATAATAGCTGCCGATGCATGCGGAATGGCATAATGTACATGAAGAATATCTAATTTTTCAAATTTAACTACGTCTACCAAAGTGCTTGCTAATGAAGTTTCGTATGGAGGAAAATCAAACAATGGATAAGTACTCACATTTACTTCATGGTAAAAAATATTACTCATAAATGAGTCTAATCTAGCCGGTTGTTTATAGGCTATAAAGTGTACTTGATGCCCTCTTTGTGCTAATGCTTTTCCTAGTTCGGTAGCTACTACACCGCTACCACCGTAAGTTGGATAACACACAATTCCTATTTTCATTTGGTTTGTTTACTGTATAATTTTGAAAGCACAAATGTTAGTGTTTTGTTTTACTATTTGAAATTATTTTATTGATTTAACTCTGTTAATTTATAAATAGCTAAATGGTAGACTTTTATTCGTTATTAAATAAAAAAAACCAACTTCAATTTGAAGTTGGTTTGATATAATTTTATTAAGCAACTATTACTACTTGTTCCACAAATTTATAACCTATTCCTCGCGATGAGTGGAAGAATGCTGGACTTTTAGGATCTTTTTCAAAGTATTTTCTTAAGCTAAGCATAAAATTATCAACTGTTCTAGTATTTGGAATTACGTTGTAATCCCATACTACTTTTAAAATATGTTCTCTACTAACAACTGAATTTTTGTTTTCAATTAATAATTTTAACAGTAAAGTTTCTTTTTTAGTTAAATCAATCAAACCATTTACTCCTTTAGCTTGGTGGCTATCAAAGTTTATCCAATTATCTCCGAAATTAAAAATTACTGGAAGTGCTTTTTCAGTAGATCTAATTTTATCTCTTTTAATTAATAATTTTTTGATACGAAGCAAAAGTTCTTCTAAATCAAATGGTTTTGTTAAATAATCATCACCCCCTTTTTTCAAACCTTCAATTCTTTCTGCTGGGGTACTTTTAGCCGATAAAAATAAAATTGGAATATTTTGATCGTGAAGTCTAATGTTTTCACAAACCATGTAACCATCCATTTCAGGTAACATGATGTCAAGAACGACTAAATCAAATTTGCGTTCTCTGAATGTATCTATGGCTTTTTTACCATCGCCTACGGCAATAACATGGTAATTTTCCAGTTCTAAATTAAGTTTAAGTGCGTGTTGAAGATTTTCCTCATCTTCTACCAATAGTATGTTATTCATTTATAAAAAGTTTTTGTGTGGTCATTGATTTCACTATACGTGAAAACTAACCTCAAAGTTTGTTCCATTAGGATGATTGTTTTTCACCTCAATGGTTGCATGATGAATATTTACTAATTTTTTAACAATAAACAATCCTAACCCTGTTCCTTTTGTTTTACGAGTTTGTTCCTCACCAACCCTATAAAACTTATCAAAAAGCCTTTGTTTATCATCGTCTGAAATGCCTATGCCTAAATCAGAAACGCTTAATATTACGTGCTTATTATCCGACTTTAAAAGAATTGTAATGTTATTGTCAGAATATTTTTCAGCATTAGTTAATAAATTAATCACCATGGTTTCAATGGCAAATTCATCAGCAGTAATGAAAACCTGATGTTCTATATTTTTTATAATTCTATCTTGTAAATTTCGTGGTTGAGCATATTGATCAATTATTTTATGCAATAATTCACTCAAGTTTATTTGAGTCATTAATGGTTCATAATGGTTTGTTTCTAATTGTGCTGAAAGCAATAAATTATCAACCAAAACCCTCAATCTATTGGTATCGTTAATGGAGTTTTTTAAAATAATATGTTGCTGCTCTTTGTCTAAATCGCGCTTCAATAAAGTTTCTAAATATAATTTTACTGATGCAATTGGAGTTTTTAATTCGTGGGTAACAGAAAGCAAAAAATTGTTTTGGTATTGATTTAATTTGATACTTTTTTCAAAAGTTCTATATACCCATAATATTCCCCAAAACAATAAAATCATCATCACGATTCCTTCGGTTGCATACATCCATTTTTTCTTTGAAAGTTTGATGGTCGAAGCATCTATTTGTCTTTGTAATTTTTCGTAAGCTTCTTCTTTAGGCCTAATCAAATAGCCGTTAAAAGGGTTTATGGTATCTACATAAACTAGCTCTAAAGTATTGTAATTATTTTTAAAATATCTATTTAATTGAGCAGTATCTAAAAAATTATCTTGCCTAATTTCTTCGCCAATATCTGTAGATGCTTTGTAACATAATATTTCATCAGCTTGGATAATTAAACTGCTTTTTTCTTTTTCAAGCATATTAATGGTAATGCTATTTCTAAAATGTTCAAAGCCCCACCAACTAAAGGCCGCAACAATATAAATAGATAAAAAAACGAAAATTAAACGAGGTTTATTCATTCAGTAATAAAATTTAAAAATAATATAATAAGAAGTTTTTAAAGTTCGTAAGAACTGTTACGCTTGGTGCTAAAGTGCTTTTTTACACTTAACCAAAATGCCAATATTAAATACACTAAAACCGGAGAAGCGGCAGTTATAAAGGATGTATAAATAAAATACATACGAATAATATTTGAATTGATACCAAAGCGATTACCCAAGTATGCACATACCCCAAATATGTTTTTTTCTATATAATATTTAAATTTAACCATGTTTTTTAACTCTTCAAATATAAAAATATTGTTCAATCAATAAGAATTAATTTAAGAATTTAATTTAAAACCACTAGTTTTTGAAATGCTTCTTCGGTTTTTCCTTGCGATTTTATTTTTACTTTATAAATATAAACGCCTTTTCCAATTGCATCACCATAGTCATCGCGCCCATCCCATTCTAAGTCGCTAAAATGGCTTGTTGCTGCCACCACATCTTTTTGTAACGATTTTACTAATTTACCATTTACTGTAAATATTTGAATCAATACTTGTAGGTCTTGTCCTGCTTTATTATGGTCAAAATGAAAAGATGTTTTAGTGGTAAATGGATTTGGATAATTCAATACATTTTGTAAAGCCATTTTACTGTCGTTTGCTACTATAAATTCTATTTCGGCTTCACCTACATTGTTAAAAATATCATAGGCCTGAAACTTTATTTTATTCAATCCCAATGGCAAATTTTTATAATTATAATTGACTATTCCACTTTGAAAAGTATTTAAATTCGATCGGTAATAATCGTTCATAATAATGGTATTGGTATTCTCCTTATTCATTACCGCATTTAAGTCGCGGCCAACTCCTCGGCTGGTGGTGTTTATTCCATTTTCGTCATAAATTTTGGCAATAAATAACGAATTTTCTGGAACCAATCCACCGTTGGCAAACTTTTCATCGTTCATGTATAATTTTATTTCAGGTCCTTTGTTATCAACCCAAATTGAATCAGAAGTTCCACCAATTAATGTTTTCCCTTCATAGCCACTTGCATCGGTTGTATCGTTATTGGCATAATAACTTATTTTACCATACCCATATTTATAATCAATGTCTTTTGGAACAATAAAACTGAAAGAAAATACGCCATTTGTAACCGTAGCAGAGCCTTTATAAATAATATTATTTTGAAGTTTAAAACTTGAAATACTTACAGGTTTTTCTAAATCTACTATTGGGTATTCCGACTCTTTATCAAAAACAGTTGGGTATACTATTCCGTTAAAATTACTCATTAAATTATTGTTTTCATCCAATATACTTCCATTAACTGTTACCTTACTTAATGCTTTGATGGTATCTTTAAAAATACTAATAGATTTATTATTAATGGAAGTAGTTTTTACATTATATTTTGGTAATGCTAATTGCAACATGGGGTCGCCTAATAAGGTAAAGTTTCTGGTATTGCCTGTTGCATATAAATTTTTGGTTTGCATAATTAATTCACCAAAAGTTTTAGGATGTAAAATAGCACCAGAATCTAATCCTAATTGGCTGTTAAATTTATCATTCAACGCATCATTGCTACTTGAATAAACCAGTCTAACAGTAGTAAATAATGCAATCGGTCCTCCATTAGGATTAATCATTGCTAATTCACCTGCAGCCAACCTACTTGGATCATCAAACCTACTAAATTCGCAAGTAGCTGTCATTAATAAAGGCATGTTTTCTTTCACATTCCAAGCATTAATTTCATCTACATTTAAAATCCTTCTTGCACTCCAACCCACTTCACCACCATGGCCAATATAATTAATAATTAAACTGCCTTTATTCATTGAATTTGTAATTGCAGTATTCACCTGAGGAAAACGTTTCCCACCTGCGGTGGCTGATGGTTCGTAGGAGTTTGCATATATTTTTTGAATATTGAATTTTTGAAATTTACTTAAATAAGTATTATTCAAATATTCTGCAGTTTTCATAAAATCAATTTGATATTCTGTCCATTCGTCATCAGCTATAAAAGTAAATTTGTTTCTCCAGTCGCCATAACTACTTTTTGTTTCATAATAAATTACTTTGTCTACAATACCTTTTGCTTGTTCAATATTTACTATTGGAAATCTGCCAATGCCTAAATCCATTAAGTCTCCAGCATTTCTGTTAATTGCAAAATTTCCTTCATTGTCATCCAAACAAACAAAAAAATCATCGGTACAAAACGAACCTGGATCGTTGCTATTTACTTCTTCATAAGTTGGAATATAATTGGTATTTACAAAACCTGTTTTTGTTTTACTGAAATTTCCTTTGTAATCGTAGCTAGCCCTTCCCATTAAAGTAACATATTTTAATTGATCATTTGGAGAAGTATATTTTTGATAAAACATACGCAGCATGTCTCTAATAGCACTTACATCTTGACTTCCGCTGCTGAATTCATTGTAAATATCTGTAACATTTATTACATGAATATTCAATCCATTTTTTTGTTTGTGGTAATTAGCCAATCGATTTGCCTCACTTAAAAAATCAGCGTGAGAAATAATAATTCCTTGCACTGCACCTAAGGCATGTATGTTTTGATTTGCTACTTTTCCAATGCTAATAGGTTTTATAAAATTTGAATTATCAAAGGCCATGAACCAACGCAAACTATCAGCATTTGCAGCAAAATTAAATTGACTAGTTGTGCCATCAAAAATACCTTGAATAGTATATATTTGAGTTGGATTACTTACATCCCATATGGTTAAATTTTTGGTTGTAGAAAAATTATATTGAGCAATATTGCCATTGGCAACGGCATTTTTATCACTTAATAATATTTGCTTGCTCGCATTTTTTAAAAATGCCCTTGCATTAATGGTATAAAAATCAAGCCAGCCGTTTGCACCCTGCGCCACTGGTCCTGTATATGAATAGTTAATATCAAATCGATTGCTGTTAGGTTTAAATGTTAAAGTTTTGTAGTTTATATCGGCATAAATGCCATCGTAAGCCAATGACAAACCGGAGCAGGTATGGTTTAAATAAAATAGGTTATTGATAGTTACATCAAATCCATTTGTTTGCGATGCTCTACCTGCAATATTTGATTGGAAAATAACATTTGCGGAAGTATCTAAATCGGAAATTATATTGGTAAATGATCGCTGAGGCTGACGGTTAAAATCTTCGCCATACCAGTTTCTGCCTGTTTTTACAAAATTGGTAATGTCTTCTTCATGATGTACCAATGCATCATAAGTGGAAGTATTATAATTAACGTTTGTAGCTGATGGAATAGATGAAATTCGTTTGCCTATATTATTAGAAATGGTAATATAATAATAAGTAGTATCGGAATATAAATTGGGTTGATTATTATAAATTTGGTTGGAGCCATTGTATTTCCATACTTCTTTTTGACTTTGGCCATAAAATAATATATAATCATTTGCATTGAATTTTCCGTCACTTTCACCTTGAATAAAAATGGCATTTTCTTGTAAATCATCATGCCTAAAATCTGCATTTCTTTCGGGTAGCATGCCTGCTCCGTTGCCATATAATTTTATATTTCTTGGGTCAATTGCATCAATATTTATTCCTAAATTCTTTAAAAAAGTATAATCAATTCTATGAACTGCATTATTCATGGTAGCTATTTTATACCATAGTCCGTTTGCTAAAACAGAGTTTGCAGCATAACTAGTTTTTCCCAAATATTTGGGTAATTCAAACAAATTATTTGTTTCAATTTGTATGGTACAAGAAATCACTCTTTTTAAAACGTTTCCAACTTTTACGTAAGGAATCATTTTTACAAATAAATATGCTTGACGTTTTTCAAAACCAATAGTAGTATTTAGCTCCAAGTTTAAATTACTAATATTTTTTAAATCTTTATTTGTTATTTTTTCGTCTTCCAAAATAATATCAACAATTTTTGAATTGATGATTTCAGTGCCACATTTTCCCAATTTATTTTGATAAATTGGAATCAAACCAAAGACTCTTTCGTAAATCGCATTTTGGAAAAATGTTTGAAATTCGCCCGATTTTGCTGATTTTGGAGCCTGCCAATCAAATATGACATTTTTTATTATTTGGTAGGCAAATACATGATTACCAAATATTAAAGTGCCTAATAACGCACCAGTTAAAACTTTTATTTTTATTTCTTTGAAGAAAAATTGCATATAAAATCTGAAATTTATTATAATTGAAAAATAGTTGTAGAGAAAATACAACGAACAAACATACTAAAAAAGTATTTTAAGCCTTATATAAATTGATAAAATAATTTATATTTTACTAAAAAGACAAACGAAACAAAAATGACATTTAGCAAAACTGCGCTGCGCAGAATACTTACATACATATTACCGCTGATAATAAGTGTGCGAGCATATGCTCAGGATCCACAATTTTCGCAGTTTTACGCTTGCCCAACATATACAAATCCCGCATTTGCTGGTTCTAGTACTGTAGGGCGCTTGGTTTTAAATACTCGTAACCAATGGCCAGGAATTTCTGGTTCATTTACAACTGTGAATGCAAGTTACGATGAACATTTTGAGGCCATCAATGGTGGAATAGCTATTCAAGCACATTACGATGAACAAGGTACAGGAACTTTAAGAACTGTAGGAACTAATTTTGCCTATTCATATTTAATTCCTGTAAGTCGAAAGTTTTCACTTAGAATGGCGCTACAAGCTGGCTTTATGCAAAAATCGGTAGATTTCACTAAATTTCTTTGGCGTTCGCAATTAGGACAAGGTGGATATGATGCTAATTTAAAACCCGAACCTTTAGGAACTCCAGAAGGTAAAACAAATATTGTAAATTTTGCAGCAGGTATCTTAGGTTATAGTAAAAACTTCTATTTTGGTATTGCTGCTCATAATATAACCGAGCCAAACCAATCATTTAATTTAAATGGAGCTGGAGATGTAAATGTAAATATTTATAGAAGATTTACTGGTCATGTTGGTTTTATTTATCCAATTAATGAAAGCAGAATGAAAAACAAGTCTTCATATTTATATCCTAACGTGATATATATGCAACAAAATTTTCAGGGTAAGCCAGCATCTCAATTAAATTTAGGTATGTATATTAGCAAAGGTTCATTAGTTGGAGGTTTGTATTTAAGAGAAACTTTTGTTAATACAGATGCTATCATTGCCATTATTGGTATACGTACTGAAAAAATTAAAATAGGTTTTTCTTATGATGGTACAGTTTCTAATGCTAGTGCTGGAGCTGCAAGTTCTTACGAAGTATCTTTGGCTTTTGAATTACGTAAAAAAGTGAGAAGAAGAAATCCAAGACCAATGACTTGTCCTGATTTCTAATATTTTTAAAGTATGAATAAATTGATGGAAAGATTGTTTTTGAGTACAGCATTGATGTTTGTATTTTCAAATGCTTTTGCGCAAGATCCGCAATTAAGTCAATTCTATGCTTCACCAATATACACCAATCCTGCTTTTGCCGGTGCTGCAAAAAAAATTCGAATTGCAACCAATGCAAGAAATCAATATACAGGTTTAAATAAAACATATAGAACCTCAGTAACTTCATTAGATGCATATGTTCCAAAAATGCAAAGTGGACTAGGAGCCATTGTTGCTATTGACCAAGCAGGTGATGGATATTTAACAACTTTATCAATTGGAGGAATCTATTCTTATAATTTGCCCATTAGTAGAAATTGGAATGCCAATTTTGGTTTAAAAGCTGAAATTCAACAAAAGTCTTACGACTTTAACAAATTTATTTTTGGAGATCAATTAGATCCAGTATTAGGATATACGGGAAAACCTTCTGCCGAAATCAGACCAAGTGAGTTAATATTATTTCCTAATTTTTCTGCAGGTGCTTTAATTTATAGTGAAAATTTTTACGCAGGTTTTGCAGTAAATAATTTAACAGAACCAAATCAGTCATTTGTTTTATCAAATTCAATAGCCGAACCTTATATTTTACCTAGAAGATATACTGCACATATGGGTGCGAATATTGATTTAAAGAAATCGAGGTTTGAAAGCAACCGAATTTACCTTTCTCCAAATGTGTTATTCATGAGTCAACGCGATTTTTACCAAGTAAATGTTGGAACATATATTAAAAAACAAGCTTTAACAGCTGGCATGTGGTTTAGACAAACAAGTAGAAATTCTGATGCGATTATATTTTTATTAGGCTTACGTTTTCAAAATTTTAGGGTAGGCTATAGCTACGATTTAACCATATCGAATGCTAGAACGGCTACAGTTGGAAGCCATGAAATATCTTTAGGTTTTGATATTAAAACCAAAACAAGAACAAGAAGCAGGATGGGAAGACCAATTAAATGCCCTGAATTGTAAATTTTCATTAATTTTACATAACAAACCATCCTCATTTTCAATAGATAATACTTTTTTTTCAAAAAAAAGTATTTTTATACACATAATTACCAAATTCCGTTATATTTGGAAACTTTAAAGTAATTAACTTATACCATGAAATTAGTAAATAAATTATTGTTAGCATCATTTGCAACTACTATGTTGTTTTCAGCATGTTCACAAAAATCAGGCACTACTGGCTGGAAATACAATGACTCCAAATGGGGTGGATTTGAAAAACATAAATTCAAAGACCAAGAAACTGGTCCGGGTTTAGTGTTTATTGAAGGCGGAACTTTTGTAATGGGTGCATCGGAACAAGATGTAACTTATGATAGAAACAATACTAAAAGACGTATGTCTGTGAATAGTTTCTATATGGATGAAACTGAAGTAACCAATTTTCAATATTTAGAATATGTATATTGGTTAACTAGAGCATATGGTGCAGAAAATCCAATTATTGCAACTTCTGCTTTGCCTGATACTTTGGTTTGGAGAGCAAAACTTTCTTATAACGAACCTTATGTAAATTATTATTTACGTTATCCTGCATACCGCGATTATCCTGTTGTTGGTGTAAGTTGGTTACAAGCTTCTGAGTTTTGTAAATGGAGATCTGATCGTGTGAATGAATACATTATGATTAGAGAAGGCTTAATGAAAAATAGCAATATTAATAAACAAAACGATGAGACTTTTAATACTGAAGCTTATATGTTAGGTTTAACTCCTATTGATATCAAAAAGCAGTTAAAAGATTATACGCCTGGTGGTAAAAAGCGTGACGTAAAAATGGAAGATGGTATATTATTACCTATTTACCGTTTGCCTACAGAAGCTGAATGGGAATATGCAAGTGTGGCTTATAGAACTGCTTCATATAACGAAAACGTTGATTCTCGTAAAATATATCCTTGGGCTGGTTTAACATTGCGTAGAGGTGATACAGAAAAAACTCGTGGTAGAATGTATGCAAATTATGTTAGAGGAAGAGGAGATTACAAAGGTATTGCTGGTAATTTAAATGACAATGCTTCATACACTTCTGCTGTTAAAGATGCATTTTATATTCCTAACGATTTTGGTTTATACCACATGGCTGGAAATGTAAGCGAATGGGTAATGGATATTTATAGACCTTTATCATTAGAAGATAATAACGATAACATGTCATTTAGAGGAAATAATTATCAAACTCAAGAAAGAGATGCAGATGGTAATATTACTGAAAAAGATAGTTTAGGTAGAATTAAATACAGAGAAGTATCAGAAGCTGAAAATATTAAAAGACGTAACTACAAAAAAGCTGATAACATTGGTTACAGAGATGAGTTAAAATATGATGGCGATATAGATCAAAAATACGAATATGGTATTACTTCATTAATTGACAATGCAGCTAGAGTATACAAAGGTGGTAGCTGGAACGATAGAGCATATTGGTTAAGCCCTGGAAACAGAAGATATTTAGACCAGGAACAAGCTACTTCAACTATTGGATTCCGTTGTGTAATGGATAGATTAGGTAGTCAAACTAAAAAAGGAAGAAAATAATTTTAATTATAAAAATAAAAACCGAATCAGTTTTAAATTGATTCGGTTTTTTTGTGCTTGTTTACAGGTAATTGGCAATTTGCAATAAGCAAATTTTATCTCACAGAGCTCATTGTTAATTTTAAATTTCTTGCAATTAGCATCTGGCTTCTGACCTCTGGCCTCTCGCATTTTATTTTATTCAACATTTCTCATCTCTTAGTGCACAATGCTCAGTGCTCATTTTATACTTTATAATTAAGAACTTTCCCGATGTATCGGGACAACATCTAACATTTTAATTTATCTAATTAAGCAAACTATTACCCATTTTTCTGGAATGCCTTCAAAATAATAAACTTTACTACCATAAGCATCTTTGTATTTTAAAGTTTGCCCATCTATATAATATAGTTTTTCACCATAAGCGTCTTTCAAACGAATGGTATTGCCATCAAAATAGTATAGTTTTTGTCCATATGCATCTTTTGAACGGATGCTTTGTCCATCTATAAAATACAGTTTTTCCCCATAAGCATTTTTCGACCGAATGGTTTGTCCATCTAGGTAGAATAATTGATTGCCATAGGCATCTTTTGCACGTAGGGTGTTTCCATCTATATACACCACTTTATTGCCATAGGCATCTTTTATTTTTACTGATTGCGCAAATACATTGGTAGTAATAAAAAATGTGATTGTATAAAATAGGATTTTCATGGGTTGATATTTATGAAATCAAAGATAAAAAAATATAAGCACTTCAAACCAATTAAAACAAAAAAGCCAACCGTAATTTACGATTGGCTTTTGCTCCCCTCATTCACAAAAGATGCAAGCAAAATGAGTTAATTGAATATGGAATTATTAAAAGAATGTTCAGGAACTTTATCCTCCTTTTATTTCGTTCAGACCCAACATATGATTAGTAAATTAATTAAATGGTAAACATTTTTTTGAATTAGTTTTTAAAAAGTTCAATTATCATCAACTATTCTTGATACATTGAATAGATAAGCCATAGCCATCATAGTTTTCTCTTAAAAAATAGGATAACTCAAAACTCCAACCAACAAGACTTTCATTAGAACTCCACCAAATATTTGTGCCAATTTCAAAGTTTCCGTTATATTCACGAACTCCCATTGCCAATGAAAAACAACTTTCTTTTGTTTTTCTAGGAGTGAAAAAATATTCATCTAATTTCTCCCATTCCACATCATTAGGAATATGCCAACCCTCAGGAGCTATTCTTCTTAAGTCAAAAATTGCATGCTGATTGTATAATTTACCAACGCTGAGTCCAGTTGCCGAATCATTGTTAACATAACACCAAGCAGGTTGGCCATTATCTATAGCATTCTCCCATTCTTCATTGGTTTTAGCTTCTGATATTAAATCACCGTTTCTGAATTTATCAACATTTAAATTTTCAGCCATCCAAATTTGACTGCCAATTTTTATCTCTTTAATGAAAGGAGTTATTGATTTTGGTTGTAGATTTTCAATTTTAACTGGATTTGTTTTTACTCCATAATCTTTAACAAATCTAATTCTAAATTTTGCAGTTTTTTCTAAAAAATCACACCATTCTCCATTGGTAAAATCAAGCAACCAAGCGTTTTTTTCTTGCCCTTTTGAAAAACCTAATATATTTCTTTGCGTTTTAACATCATCAGTTTCACTTGCACTCCAGTAAGCTCCCTCACTCTTTATATTTACTTTTTCTTTGTTTAAATATATTTCATTTAATTCTTCTTTTGTTGGTAATCGCCATCCTCCGCCAATGGTTGAACTAACTTTTTGCGCATCGATCCAACTTAGTTCCTTAGGGTAGTCGTTTTCAGCAATAAGAAAATTACTCCCGATTATTGTGCTTAATATTATTTCCATATTTTGAAAGAATCAAAGTTATTACAAATAAAAATAAAGTTTTTTATTATTTTTAAAATTATGGCTACATAAAAATATTTAACTCAATTATGTTAATTGTAAGAATGGTTTTTAGGCTTTTTTAATTAGGCTAAAACTTTTTTCTGAAAACAAAAAAAGCCAACCGTAAATTACGATTGGCTTTTGCTCCCCTAATAGACAAAAGATGCAAGCAAAATGAGTTAATTGAATATGGAATTATTAGAAAATTAGAAGTTTGAGATTTTTTGACTTAGTCAGTTTTGAAAAGAGGTGTAAATAATTGTTTAAAAAAGTACGTTTATCTAACTTTAGCAATGTGATTGAAATAGGAATTTCTCAATATAAAATTATATTTGTTTAAGTAAAAAAAATCTTTTGAATTAAATTGAACATAAAAAAACAACTGTACACAACAATTGCAATTTTTGGATTTGCAAATTTTACAATTGGAAAAGTGACAAATTATGTTCCAGCCAATAGCTTAAAATGATGGTGGGAATTAATGAACTAAAAACATAAACTTATATTTTAAGCAATCAAAAATTGGGTAAACAAGTAAAATCAAGTTTGCAAAAAAATAAAACTACTGAAAAATGAAAAATTACTATATCATTCTAATCTTTACATTGTTATTGGCTAAAGGTGCAAATTCACAATCTAATTTACCAGCTTTTTGGTCATTTGTAAATCCTTCGCCATCTGGCTCATCAATATCTGATACGTTTGCTACGGGACCATCATATCCTGGTCCAACAGGCTGGACAACAAAACTTGATATTTATTCTGGGTCATTTACTTATGTGACAGGTGTAGATGGTAATGCTGCTTGTAGACTTGATGCATCAGGAGAATATGTAATGGCTAGGTTCAATGTAATGCCTGGCTCAATTAGTTACTATATAAAAGGAACAGGGATTTCGCCAAACCCTGCTTTTAGTGGTACATTTAAAGTTCAAGAAGGACCAGATACAATCAATTGGAATGATATGGCCACTTTTAATTCAATGAGTGGTTCATTTGTAAAATATCAACATATACCGAGGCTTAATTCACGATTTATAAGGTTTTTTTATTCTTCAAAAATAGCTGGTAGTAATGTTGCATTAGACAGTGTACTCATTCTTCCTAAACTATTCAATTGCAGTAATCCAACCTTATCTATAACTATGCAAGATACTTTAATTGGTTATAAATCAGAAAGTGTAACTCTTTTAGGTAGTTCAAATAATCAGTTATACAAATATTTTTGGAATACCGGTGATACACTATTTAATAATACATTTTATAATTTACCATTAACAAAGTATAATTTGACTTTTTTTGATTCGCTTGGAAATTGTGGTAAGGATTCAT
The DNA here is from genome assembly GCA_903888395.1 of uncultured Bacteroidota bacterium. Taxonomy (GTDB): domain Bacteria; phylum Bacteroidota; class Bacteroidia; order UKL13-3; family UKL13-3; genus JAAFJM01. Next base: position 15,638 of record CAISTO010000181.1, read on the forward strand.
TGAAAGTTGCTTTTATAAATGGAATTAAAGAAAAAGACACCTCTATTTGTAGAGGGGTTTCAAAAGTAATTTCAATTCAAAATATTGGTTTAGGTTATAAATATTTATGGAATACTGGCGACACCACCAATTCTATAACAGTAACACCGTCTTCAAGCACCACTTATCGTTGCACACAACGATTTGGTAGCTTTACACTTACTGATAGTGTTAGGATAACAGTAAATAACTTACCTATTATAAATTCATTACCTGATACTACCATAGCTTTTAAACAAGATAGCATTTTACTAAATGCAGGTCCAGGTTATTCAAAATATATTTGGAGTAGAGGTGACACCACACAAAGTGTTTGGGTTAAATCTACTGTAATGAATAAGGTTACAGTTTTTAATAGTTCAGGATGTAGTAATTCAGATTCTACAAATGTGCTAATCATAAATGGAATTCAACAAAAAGATACTGCTATTTGTATTGGAAGTAACTTAAAATTGTCATTTCCTTTTGGCACATTTCCTTCAAATGGACTAATTGCATGGTATCCATTTAATGGAAATATGAATGATGAAAGTGGAAATGGAAATAATGGATCAAACAATGGTGTTTACTTATCATCAGATCGATTTGGAACGGTAAATTCTTCTTATTATTTTGGACAGAACAATAACGGATCAAGTGGAATTACAATTACTAATAATAGCATTCTTAATTTTGGTATTGGGTTAAATAAACAATTTTCAATATCACTCTGGTATTATGAAGATAGCTTATTAAACATTACATTAAATGGCCAATTCGGACTTTTACTAAAAAAAGGAAATCTTAATGGAAACAGTTCAGATCAGGATTATTCTATATATAGAGAAGGAAGCGAACTTGGTTCTGGCTGTGGTTCTTCAACACTTATAGGTGGAGATGTATGTTCGTGGGGTGGAGTTAATACAACGTCAGTTAAAAATTGGCATAACTACACGGTAGTTTTTAATCAGAATATTGGAAATGCTAGTGGTACTAAAAATGTATACATTGATGGCGTTTTAAATTCATCATGTAATTATTACTCTAAAAATGCTACCAATAATAATCCATTATATATTGGTTCTGCAGGGTTTAAAGGAAAAATAGATGATATAAGCATCTGGAACCGAACATTAACTCAAACTGAAATACAAACATTATATAATGGGAGTAATGCAAATACAAAAATTATTTGGTCAACAAGCGACACAACAAACTCAATTAATATATCACCAACAGCAAGCACCACTTATAATTGTACCCTACGCATTGGTAGTTTTACTATAATTGATAGTGTTAGGGTAACTGTAAATAGTTTCCCCATTATAAACTCATTGGCAGATACCACCATTGCTTTCAAACAAGATAGTATTTTGCTAAATGCTGGTGCAGGTTATTCAAAATATATTTGGAGCAGAGGCGATACCACTCAAAGCATATGGGTTAAAACAACTGGAATGAATAAAGTAACTGTTTTTAATAGTTCAGGATGTGGTAGCACTGATTCTACAAAAGTTCTTTTTGTAAAAGGAATTATAAATAAAGATTCTTCAGTTTGCCGAAATTCCAATATTATTTTAAATGCATTGAATCAAACCAATGCTAAGTATTTATGGTCTACCGGTGAAAATATTAGTAGCATAACCAAACAAATTAATGTTGATACTGTATTTAAATGTTCTTTCCAAATTGGGTCATTTAATAAACAAGATAGTGTAAAAATTATAGTAAGAAACTTACCCCCCAAAACTATTAACTATAATAAAAAAGGACTTTGTTCAAACGATACAATTATTATAAATTCAACCAACGGATATGCTTATAATTGGTATAAAAACAATGTCACAATTTTAAGTAATTCCAATGTTTTAAAGGCATTTGCAATTGGAAATTATAAAGTAAAATTAACTGATAGTACTGGTTGTTCATCTATATCAGATTCTGTTAATTTATTTAATGCTCCTTTGCCAAAAGCAAAAATCAGTTTATTTGATTCTGCTTTATGTATTATAGGTAATGTTTTTAAATTTACAGATAGCACTTCAATAGACAGTGGAACTTATAATATGAATTGGACTTTTGGCAATGGCAATACATCTACACTTACTAACTCTAATCAAAGTTTTATAACTGCTGGAAATTATGTTACAAAACTTAAAGTAATTTCAAACTATGGATGTACTGACAGTGTTACAAAAAATATTACAGTAAAACCAAACCCCGTTGCAGGCACTATGCTTGGGCAAGTAATAAATTTAACACCTTCTACTCCATATATTTATACGGTTGCGCAACAAATCAATCATTTATATAATTGGGTTGTTACGAATGGAATAGTTGTATTAGGTCAAAATACAAATGCTGCTACAGTTCAATGGATCAATAATGGCGATGGATATATAAAAGTAGAAGTAACAAACCCTCAAGGATGTTCGGATACCACAGCAGTTGCTACAAAAATTGGTAATGTTGGTATGAATGAAACAAGTGACATCAACAACTTATCTTTATATCCAAATCCAAATTATGGTTCCTTTACTGTTGGTTTTACTTTAAAAGAAAGCTCAGCAACAAAATTGGAATTAATTAATATGATTGGACATCAAGTTTGGATAAGCAATATGCAATTACAAAATGGAGAACAACAAATACCAATCAATTTATCATTATCAGCTGGGGTTTATGTTTTAAAAATTTCTACTTCAAGTGGTGAAATAACAAAACAAGTTTTGGTTAAATAAAAACCCTGATATTTTTAAATTTATTTAAATGTAAAAAGGAGAGTCAAACGGCTCTCCTTTTTTTTTGTTAATTTTAAAAGATGCAAGCAAAATGAGTTAATTGTATATGGAATAATTAGGAAATTAGGGTTTTGAGCTTTAAATTGAATAATTGACTTTTAAGCGAAAAATACCTCAGCGGGAATATTTAATTCTTGATGAAAAATTTTAGCTAATTTCAATGTTAATGGTTTTCGTCCACTTAACAGAGATGAGACATAACCTTTACTTCCAATTTTACATGCCAAGTCTTTGTTTTTTAATCCAAGCTCAGTCATTTTTAGTTTAATCATTTCAAGAGGATCAGGATAAGGGATAGTGAAATGTGCATCTTCGTATTGTTTAATAAGCAACAAAGCCACCTCTATTTTTTTCCCATTTGTTGAATTTCGTAATATTTTTTTATCAAACATTTCATCCACCCATTTCAGGTATGCTTCATATTGAGTTTTATTTTTTATAACTGACAGTTCCATTATTTTATATGATGTTGAATAGTTGATACATTTATTTTATCGTATTCCTTGTGTGTTCCAAACCACTTAATTTGTATAGCTTTATATTCAAAAACAATGCGAACCACAAGCCTAAACTTATTTCCCATAATATTGAAAACTATCCTATCATCTCCGGCCAAACTTGCAGAACCATAAACAGATTTTAAAGCATTGAAGTTTTTAAAATCCGATTTTACCAATTCATGATACCACTCATACAGCGCATTAGCAGCTAATGGATATTTTTCGGCATAAGCTAACAAAGTTCTTCTGGTAATGATATTGAACACTTGGCAAAAGTAAATGTTTTCTAATAGAAAACAAAATAATGATTTCTACAAACAAAAAAGCCAATCGTAATTAACGATTGGCTTTTGCTCCCCAAGGTGGTCTATTCTCGAACCAATTCTGGGATGAATTGAGGTCATACGCTACACTTAATTATCTGTTTAATAATGTTTTATGCAATGGCAATATTACGCTTGAAGTCGTTTTTATCATGATGATCTTGATCTGACGGATTTGACATAGACTTTAGATTTAAAATTTATTGCTTTGTTTGGTAGAAGTTTAATCATGATTACACATTTCCGCTTTTTGGTCATTTTTGCTGTATGGTAAATCAGATAAATCGAAAAGAACTGTATGATTTGGTTTGGAGTAAACCAATGAAAAAAATCCAGGAAGACTTTGGGTTGAGCTACACACAATTAAAGAGTATTTGCGAAGAATATAAAATACCATTGCCTGAAAGTGGATTTTGGACGAAAGTAGCCTTCCAAAAGGAAGTAAATATTCTTCCTTTATTGGATTATCCTGGTGTCCAGACCATAATAAATCTTTATGGTACAATTGGAATGACCAAGTCAGAAACTACTTCATTTACTCAAATTAAAAAGCAGGTTGAGATTGAAATGGGTGGCAAAGTGCAAGTGCCAAAGTTGATTAAAAATTGGCACCCTCTAGTTGCACGATTTAGGGAGAAGTATGTTGTTTATCAAAATGAATTAAAGAAAGGCAACTGGAGTAATGCACTTCGTGGAGAATTAAACATCCAGGTGAAGGATTCACACGTCTCCAGAGCCACACGCATTTTTGACACAGTTATCAAAATAATAGAATCAAAAGGACACAGTATTTTCATTGATCACTTCGGGACGAATATTGAAATCCAGGAACATACGTATCAATTAAGCATAAGGACTAAAAATAAGAGGGTGATTGATGAGGATAGTAATTATAGTTACCAGTCGACTAAACTTATTCCACTTGACATTTTGATTTTTAAGATTGCCAGAATTTATAGTTTTGAATTTGCTGACACCCCTAATAAACCATTGGAAGATAAAATAGAAAGCATCATCGCTCGCCTTGAGTTATTGTCGATACAGGACACTAAGATGAAGGAAGATGCCAGAAGACAAAATGAGATTTATCAAGCACAACGTGAGGAAAGAGAAGCTATCCTTAAAGCTCAAGAACAAGAAAAGGCAAAATTTGAGAAATTGGTTCAAAATGCTGAAAGTTGGAATAAAGCAGTTTTAATTTCCAGATATCTTGATGAAATGGAACGAAAAGGGAATTTAACACAAGAGGAACGGGCATATATTTCTTGGGGAAGAAAAAGTACAGTAAAGCTAATTTCATTTAGCTAATTGGTCGCTTCATTTATTTCGAGCTCTAACATATGTCTTTTTTTGAGTAAGCCATTTTTGCATAAGTTCGTTCAAATCAGAAGTTATTTTTAGCATGAAGAATGCGGATCCAAATTTTTGATCGTTTGATATAAACGAATCATGCTTACCAATTGTCATTGTAATGATTCGTTCTGTTTCATCTTTGATTGATGTTGCGCTCTGTGTTGCACCATTGCTAAGGTGAATGAAGCTACTGCCAGCATCGTAAACCTGTTTGACCCATGAATTTCCAGGTATTCCTGAATATGTTTTGCATAGGTACCCATCATTCATTTTATTGCCATTCCGATCTTTTATTTTGTTAATTTGTTCACCCCCAATAATTCGCAATGCATATTGGTCAATATTCTCTTCTACTAAAAATGTGGAATAAAATCTAAGTAGAGAGTCAAGATGAATCCTAACTAAAGGAGCAGCAGCGATAAAATTGTTTTCTCGCATGAGTGATGTGTAGCCTCGAATGATATTTATAGATCTGTTAATTGTCGCTGTGCAAAACATATCGAAAGGATACAATCCGTAAGTTTCAACTAACTTTTTCCCAAATTGAATTTGAGGGTCAATCGAATTGTCAAGCTCTGTGAGTAATTCTTCTATTCTTTGCTCCATTTTATTTGAATCTATTTATATAACAATCAAACACACTTTTTTAATAATCTAGATACTTGTGTAGGTGCGAAAAGTTTTCCTGTTCTGGTTGTGTATTGGAGTGAGTTTAATTTGTCTGCAATTTGTTGAAGTGTCAAGTTTTGTTTCCTGGCGGAACAGATTATATCCATTGCTTGAATGTTTGCCTTGTTGGTTACTGCAAGTTCTTTTATTTTTTGCACACCAAGTTTTTGGTTGGCACCAAATCCATTGGGGTTTCCAAGTCTAAAGGCTCCATCAACTGGTTTCATTTCTGAACCATCTTTGTTGATGATGATGCCATTTTTGATCCTCTCTTTTTTTACAGCCAATGCGCTTTTTATACGAGACGAAATAACTTCAGCTTCATGCTCTGCTATTACTGATAAGAGTTGAATGGTTAACTTATTTGCAGTTGGATTATCGCAGCAAATGAAGTCAACACCAGCGTTGTAAAGTGCACTAGTGAACTCAACGTCTCTCGCAAGTCTATCCAGCTTTGCGACCAATAATGTTGCTCCGTTTTTTTTAGCAAAATCAATTGCTTTATATATTTCAACACGTCTTCTTTTTCTTGTACCTGTTTCGACTTCGGTGAACTCTCCTAAAATCTCAGCATTTTCATTTCCTACATATCTATTCACAGCATCCTTTTGTGCTGAAACGCCCAAACCTTCCGATCCTTGCTTTTGCGTTGAAACCCTAAAATAGCATACGAACTTTTTCATGTTTTTAGATTGATTATGCAAAGATAATATATATTTTACAAATCGCAAACACTAGTTACCAATTTGTAATATTTTAACTAATTATACTTTTAACTCCTCTTTTGTGCTCAAAAACTATTTATGGTTATGGTAAACGAAATGAGAAAATGGATTGACCTTGTAACCGAACTGGATAATGATCAAATAAAGTACTTCGGCAAAGTTTCGCCAGTAGATCAAAAATGGCTGGAACAAAAAGGGAGAAAAAGTTATAGTGGTGGAGAATTGCAACCCATGGGCGGAATCGACTATATCGAAATAAAGCCAGAATTTCAGGGAAAAGGTGTTCTAAGGAAAATTGTAATGGATAATGTCGAAGTTGGTAAAGTAAAGTTTGTAACAGCTTCAGAAGACCTCCGAAAAAAACTTAAAAATTACGGAACGATATCATACGACTCTAACACTGATATTACGACTTTGAAAATAGGTTAAGATTTAATCAAATATTGTTTTTTTGGGAGGGGTCAAAAACCAGACTTCAAAAAATTTAAAAAATTTTTTTCTAAAAAATTAAAAAGGGTATTTGATATGGCTTATTGCCTGGTAGGAAGCCCCCTATGCAAATTTAGATACGCCTAGGGGGGGGTAGGTAAAAGGCTTTAACAAGTAATCACTTAACATATCCTTGTTGAATTGACAAGATTGCTGAGGCAAAGCTGTCTATTAATACATGCATACTTTTTGTTGCAGACTCTTCAAGTTCAGTTCTACTATCACCCTCACAGTGAACCATTAAACCAACCGTTTCCTTTAGTCGTTCAATAAGTATTATTGATGCATCAAAGTGAAATTCCAACTCGTCTGAACTAGTGAATGGGTCATATTGTATTTCGTTATTTACCATTATGCAAAATTTACGAAAATAAATTTAATGCGCAAATCTCAAAATGATCCTTTTGCGTTCTTTCCGACTATTTATTATAAAACAAAGCAATGGAAAATAACAAACGAAGTTTAACCATCAAACAGAAAGACGGTTTGGCGGTTACCGTTAAACAAAAACACAAACGATACCAGGTAACGGAAAAGCAGCTTCAGACTATCCTAGAGAAAAGAATAGAAGCTAAGCTCAACGAGTCGCTGTCATTCAGCACGGATCAGGAAAAACGAGCTTTTATTAAGGTTAGCAATATTATAACATTTAAAGATCCACTTCCTGGTTTTCCTAGAGGACAAATCGCAATCGCAAAAATTCAACGCACCAAATCGGGAGCGATAAAATTAACCAATCCATTTGGGACTGATTCGCCTTGGTATAAGTCAGAAAAAGACTTGATCGATGCTATCGACTGGAAATGGATGGCAGAAAACATCATCACAAAAGAATATGAATAAACAAGCAATAAACAATATGGCTGTATACACGGGAGTGCGAACAGCTGCTTTAAGCCGATTCATTCGGAAATACAACCTAGACGTGGACAAGCTGAGCCAAGCGGTTATGAAATATAAAATCATCCGAAAAGACCTTTCGGCTGCGGTGGCAGGTTATGCAGATAATGAAATTGCCCAAGAACTGGTCAGCAAATTTAAACTTCACGAAGGCATAATGGCTGATGAGTTTTTCGTATCACCAGTTGGAAGAGCAGTATTATTAAGTGCCAAAAGAAATGATGGCAAGTTCGATCGTGATAAGGTTACTGAGGTATTGGAGAACTTAAATACAAGCGACCTAAAATGGGCAAGGAAAATGGATGTGATCGCTATCAATGTTGGGCTGAACATTAATGATTACAATACCTATGGTGAACAACTTCCTGCAATGTTGGACGCTATGGAACGCTTATATTCTGAATATAAATCCAAGCCTTTAGAAAACATTGTAGTCACAAAGCAAACCATCATCGAGATGGTAAATAAAGCTGGTGAAAAGGATAAACTGAACAACGATGAAGCTAGTAAACGCTTGGTAATTAATGTCCCGCAGTTCGAATATATTCTAAACCAGGTATTAAATCCTTTAAACCAAAGTGTAACTCTGAGTGAAGATGTTTTAACAGACAATTACACATTCGAGGTTTATTCAGGGCGAATGAAAAAGTTCCTTGACTTTATTAAAGATTTACCTACCATTAGTACAACCAAGTTAAAAAAGGATGGGCACTATGTCTATCTCACACTTAGTAACTCAAGTAGATTCGAAGAATGGGAGCCTGTGGTAAAATTCTATAAAGAGCACATTAAGATATGAACGTAAAATACGAAACACTTTACGGAAGGTCATCTGGAAAGGATGAGTGGTTAACACCTCCACCTTTAATTGAAGCCCTGGGCGAGTTTGATTTGGATCCATGCGCACCAGTGAAACGTCCTTGGGAAATGGCTAAGAACCATTTTACATTTGAAGATAACGGCTTGGAAAAAGAATGGTTTGGCAGGGTTTTCCTTAACCCACCTTATGGGAACTATACCAAATACTGGATACAAAAGGCTGCTACACATGGAAATGCTATTGCTCTAATTTTTAACCGATCAGACACCGTATTGTTTCATGAGTATGTCTTTCCAAATGCCACTGCTATTCTTTATCTAAAAGGACGAATTAAATTCCATCATGTGAATGGAAGACAAGCTGACTCATGTGGCGCTCCTTCAATACTTGTTGCCTTTGATGACCATAATGCAGATGTGCTTGAAAACTGTAAATTGGAGGGGTATTTTACCCGTTTAAAAAGATAATATTCTCGATTCTAATCTACTGGAACTATTTTTTTGCCGAGAATTTGAAAGGGGGTCAATAGCATTGACCCTTTTTTCGTGCTTTGATTTTGACTTATATTATTGTTAATCAGTTAATTTTAATACAAAACCAGTAATTAAGGCGTGGTATTATTTCTCGGTAGTCAATGAATGTGATCCTTCAATGATCATGAAGGTATTTTTCAGGCATTCATATCAATTACATAGTAGATAAGGCGATCTGGTATTATGCTGCCTTCAATCTTATCTATTTTAAAGACCACAAAATTGTTAATTTCAACC
>CAISTO010000182.1 GCA_903888395.1 uncultured Bacteroidota bacterium
TAATAAGTCTTACAATTTTATTGTAAGACTTATTTTTTGAAATATTTTTCAATAATCTATATGAATAAAAAACACCCTTTAGGCTTACCATTCTTGTTCTTTACCGAAATGTGGGAACGCTTTGGCTACTATTTAATGATTGGAATTTTCCAATTATATTTAACAAGTTCAATGGAAAAAGGCGGACTTGGAATGGACAGAAAAGATGCTGCCGATATTTATGGAACTTTCATTGCATTTGTATTTTTGACTCCTTTTTTAGGCGGCTTATTAGCCGATAGGATTTTAGGCTACAGCAAATCTATTTTCATTGGTGGAATATTAATGGGTTTAGGATATTTAGGATTAGCCATTCCCGGAACACAATATTTTTATATTTCTTTATTTTTAATTGTATTGGGTAACGGATTTTTTAAACCAAATATTTCTACTCTTTTAGGTAATTTATACAATGACGATAACTACAAACATTTGAAAGATGCAGGTTATAACATTTTTTATTCTGGAATAAATATTGGCGCTGCTAGCTGTACTTTTATAGCCGCATTTATGCGCAATAAATATGGTTGGAGTTATGCTTTTGGAACTGCAGGTATTGGAATGTTTGTGGGATTATTGGTATATTTTATTGGTTTAAAACATTACAAACATGCCGATGTGTTAAAGCCAGCTCAAAAGGAAGATATGCCGCTTTCTAAAATATTTACAACTGTTTTTTTACCAGCTATTGTAGTGGGTTTAGCAGCTTGGAATTTTCCAGGAAATATATTTGGAAGCGATAGTACAGATGCATTTATTTTTGCAACCATTCCTATCATTATTTTTTACGTTGGTTTGTATGTAAAAGCCAGTATTGCCGACAAAAAACCATTAGCCGCATTGTTAACTATCATGTTGGTTTCGGTTATGTTTTGGGCAGTTTTTAAGCAAAACGGAACGGCTTTAACTACATGGGCTCAATATTACACCGACAGGGAAACACCTGCTTTAGTAAAGCCAATTTCTGAGTCACTTTACCAAGTTGAAAAAGTTACCAATCAAGTTGATTCAGTGGAAGCATTTACTGAAAAGTTTTCATTGATAAAAGAAAATGGGAAAGCTAAAAAAGTATGGGATAAGCCTGTTTATTTTCGTAATCTTCAACCTAAGCTAATGCCAGCTGATCATGCTGAAATTTCGTTATTTAATACCGAGTTATTTCAGTCGATTAACCCACTTTGGGTAATTATACTTACACCTTTGGTAGTTTTGTTTTTTGGACTTTTAAAACGAAAAAATGTAGAACCAAGCACCGCATCTAAAATTGCTTTTGGATTATTGATTTCGTCATTAAGCACTTTAGTAATGGTAGCAGCTGTTTATTATTGCGATAATGGAGCTGAAAAAGCTTCGCCTTTATGGTTAATTGGTTGTTATGGAGTAGTAACAGTTGGTGAACTTTTTTTAAGTCCAATGGGATTATCATTGGTTTCAAAATTAAGTCCAAAACGCTTAACTGCATTGATGATGGGCGGTTGGTTTTTATCAACTTCCATTGGCAATAAACTGTCGGGAATTTTAGCCACTTTATGGGATGGATATGAAAATAAAGCCAATTTCTTTTTAGTGAATTTTATACTTTTGGGAATCTCCGCCATCATTATGTTTATGTTATTGAAATGGTTGAATAAAATATTGAAAGAACATATTTAGTGATTTTGCTAAATATTTTTAAGAAAATAAGGGGAATAAAATAATCGTGCATTTAGAAAACAAACAATACAAATGGTATTTACTTTACACAGCTCCAAGGGCAGAAAAGAAAGTAAATGCTGAACTTATAAAAAGAGAGTTTACCACCTTTTTACCTTTACAAAAAAAAATTGTTCAGTGGAGTGATAGAAAAAAAACAATTGATAGTCCTTTGTTTAGCTCTTATATTTTTATTTATACTTCCATGAGTTTTTATTATGAAATATTAAACACTTTGGGCGTTGTAAAATTTGTTAATTTTCAAGGACAACCTGTTGTATTGCGTGATTCTCAAATTGAGTTTATTAAACTCATGGTTGCCAATTATGAAGACATTGAGGGAATAACAGAAACATTTGAAAAAGGCGAAAGCGTAAAAATTATTGCGGGTCCGTTACAAGATCAAATTGGTGAATTAATTGAATATAAATCGACAAAAAAAGTGGTTGTAAAAATTGAAAACACTGGCTTTTCATTGGTAGTTCAGTTGCCAAGCAATATTTTACGAAAAATATAAGCCTATTTTCAAATAAAATAGTGTAATCTTGAATCAATAAATAAAAACAAATTATGATTTTAATAGTACTTGGTTTCATTCTTTTAGGAGTTGCCACATTTGTATTCAATGCAAATAATATCAATGCAAAATTTAGCGGTCCACTAAAAATAGTTGGAATAGTTTTAATTGGAATAGGTGTTTTAAATGCTTGTTTAAAACAAATAGATGCAGGTCAAGTTGGTGTAAAATCAATGTTTGGTAAAATAGAAGATGATATTTTATTGAGTGGTTTAAATTTTATCAATCCTTTGGTGGATGTAAAAACAATTGATACCAAAACTCAAAATTATACCATGAGCGGTATTCACGATGAAGGTCAGAAAGCGGGCGATGATGCCATTCGAGTTTTAACTGCCGATGGACTTGAAGTTACCATTGATTTAACAGTTTTGTATCGCGTAGTGCCTTCGGAAGCACCAAGATTATTGAAAGAAACAGGTTTGGATTATAACGATAAAATTGTTCGTCCATTAACCAGAACTAAAATTAGAGACAATGCCGTTTATTATGATGCGGTAGCATTATACAGTAGCAAACGCGATACATTTCAATTGAGAATTTTCAATAGCATAGAAAAAGATTTTAAAAGCAGGGGTTTAATTTTAGAGCAATTATTGGTAAGAAATATTACCCTTCCAGCATCTGTTAAAGCAAGTATCGAATCAAAAATAAATGCCGAACAAGATGCACAAAAAATGCAATTTGTTTTACAAAAAGAAAAACAAGAAGCTGAACGCAAAAGAGTAGAAGCACAAGGAATTGCTGATTATCAAAGAATCATTTCTACAGGGTTAAGCGATAAACAATTGCAATATGAAAGCATCAAAGCCAATTTAGAATTAGCAAAATCAGCTAATGCCAAAATTATAGTTTTGGGAAAAGGGAATAACCCAATGATCATTGACGGTAAATAAGAATATTTTTATCGTTTTTGTGAAAAGAAATTTTTATAAAAATTTTACTGAAATTTATTAGTATTGTAAAAAAGTAATTGGCTAATAATTATTGATATTATCCAACAAAAAAATACTATTTATTGATGAAATTATTAAAATCATTAGCTGTTAACATATTTCTTATATTGCTGGTTTTATACCTGTTAAGTTGGGTTGGCGCTTTTTTGTTAAACAATTATACCAGACATGGCGAGTCGTTAACTTTACCAAATTTAAAAGGTTTAAGTTTTGAGGAAGTGGAGAAAATATTGGCTCAAAAAAAATTACGCTACATCATTACAGACACTGCCTTCATTGATTCCATGCCAAAAGGTAGTGTGGTAGAACAAAATCCTTCGGAAAATACCAAAGTAAAAGAGGGAAGATTTATTTATATTACCATCAATTCAAATTCATCTATAGGTGTAGATATGCCTAATTTAATTAATAATTCCTTGCGATTTGCTGAAACAGTTTTAATAAGCTCAGGACTAAAATTAGGAAGTGTAATTTACAGACCAGATGTGGCAACTGGTGCAGTTTTAGACCAGTTATACCGCAATCAAAGTATTCAGCCAAACGTAAAAGTTCCTAAAGGAGCAAGCATTGATTTAATTGTTGGCGATGGAATGGGAAGTACCATTGTTCAAATTCCTGATTTAAGTAACTTAACTTTAAATGAAGCAAGAGGAGTTTTGGAAAGTAGCATGCTGCAAGTGGGAAGCGTTGTTTACGAAGGAAAAACTGATTCGCTGAATGCCACAGTTAAACGCCAATCTCCAGCATTTCAGGATGGCCAAACTATTAAAAGTGGACAGCAAATTGATTTGTTTTTAGGGGATGAATAATAATTTAAATAATAAGCAGACATTTACGTTTATTCAATTCAATATTTGATTGAATAATTTTAAAATATTACATGAAATATACTTTAACACTATTATCGTTTTTACTACTTTCAGTTGTTGCCAATGCACAAGAAAAAAAAGTGCCTTTGGAAAGAAATTTGCTTTTAAATGAAGCAAATTCAACACTTGATGACAATACAAATAAAAATATTTCTTTAAGTAAAACTAGTAATTTAAACATTCCTTTTACTGAATATTTTAACAATAAATATTTTACCAAACCCGACATTACAAAATGGCTTGACAGTTCTGTAACCATAGATCATTTAAATGCAGTTTTTAATTCAAAAAATGCTAATAATGTCATTTATAATAATGGTTTTGGTGAAGCAGATATGCTTACATCGCAACAAATAAATACCACCAATGCTGGTGGAAATGCGTTTGTTTTAATAAATTATTCAACGGGATCTGATTGGAATAATACCGATTCATTGTTGTTTCAAGTAAAAGGAAATAAAGGAGTTTGGAACACTTTATGGGTTTCAAATAATAATACCGCTATCAATAAAGATGTGTTCTTAAATATTAACTTTTTTGATGATTTGAAAAGTAATTTACTTCAATTCAGGTTAGTGAGTTATTGTAATACCGACACTGTTAAAAATGAAGTTTTTAAATTACATCAATTGATTGTTTCTTATAAAAACAATTTACCTTTTTATGAGTCATTTAGGCAATTTATGCCATTCAATTTTTCTCCAAATAATTACAATTGGACTGGTTTTACCAATCAAGTTTCGCAAGTAAATTATCCCGATATGTATTGGGGAAATGCGGCCATATTTAATGCTATTACCGAAATACAAGATTCAAGTTATTTTAATAATAATGGCTTGTATGGAAATGCGGATACGCTGATGGTAAATCCAATTGATTTTACAAAAGCCCATGTAAATGATAACTTGGTCATGAGTTTTTGGATCAGGGGTTTTAAACAATCACGAGCTACCGATTCTATCTATTTGGAAACATTAGATAATTTAGGAAGATGGCAAATAACTTGGGCTTCGGGAAGATTAGATACTAATTTTCGAAAAATAAATATTTCATTAAATGGTGGTAGATTACGTCATCAGTTTTTTAGTTTTAGGTTTATCAATAAAGGAACGTACACTAAAAATGATAGTATGAGTTTTGCGGTAGCAGCCATCAATATTTCACCTAAAAGAGATTTGCCTTTATTCGATGATTTTTCAAACACTTTAGGCTTTTATCCCAATAATGATATTTGGTTAGATAGAAATGTTTTTATCAATAATAATTTTCCAAAGAACCAACCAAGTATAAATGTTGCCACATTTGATGGCTTAAATGAATTCGGAAATGCTTACAGCAAACAACCAATAAAAACTACTGCCGATGTTTTAACAAGTAAAGGTTATAATTTATCGAATTATACTTTAAAAGATTCCATTTATTTTAGTTTCTTTTATCAATATCAATTGCAAGGAACTATTGGTGAAATTTTTCCAACCGATTCATTGGTTTTAGAATTTAGAACTACTCCAAATGATGCTGATTCGTTTTCAATGGTATGGGTGCGTTCTGCTTTAGATACTTTGGGTTACGATACTTTTAACAGGGTTTTATTTGCGTTACCAAAACAATTTTTACACGATAATTTTCAATTCAGATTTAAAAATATTGGAAGCTTAAGCGGAAACTTGAGTCAGTGGCATGTTGATTATATAAAATTAGATGCTGGCAGAAGTTTAGTTGATACCTTTAATGATGATTTAGCCATTTCATCTACACCTACTTCATTGCTTAAAAAATACAGAAGCATGCCTTGGAAACATTATGAATTAAACAAAGTAGCTTATACCAATGATTCCATTAATTTTTCAGTGTTTAATAACGACAATAGGAACTACTCGGTAAATTATAAAAGGGATTTAATTAACAACGAACAGAGCATTGTTTTTAATGATAATAAAATCATTGGAAGTGTACCTTTTTCAGTTGCTACACCTTTAAGTTCTATAAAACCTACTACTTTAACTACCACTTCCAATAATTTAGTAAAAAAATTTAGCAATAAACTAAGTGTAAGTAATAATGGATTTGCTGGAAATGATAATGTTCCCACTAATGATTCAATCACTACAACAACTATATTTAGTAATTATTTTGCTTACGATGATGGAACAGCTGAAGCGGGTTATGGCATTTATTTAAAAAACAATGCTTCAGTGGCATTGGCATACGATATAGAAAAAGTGGATACCATTTATGGTGTTCAAATTTTCTTCAATCAATCAGAATATAATGTAAGTACTCGTAAATATGATTTAACCATTTGGGATAATATTTCACCCATCAAAGAAAATGCTACTCAAGATAGAATTATTTATAAAATGAAAGATTTGATGCCTGTTTATACCAATACAATCAATGGTTTTACAACTATTCGTTTTGATTCGGCAGTGGTAGTTCCAAAGCGTTTTTATGTAGGTTGGGAACAAGTAGGGCAGTTTGTATTAAATGTGGGTTTAGACGAAAATTATGCTATTGGAAACAAGTTTTTACCCAATCCAAATATGTTTTTTAAAACCGATGGTTTTTGGTTACCTACAGAAATTCCGGGTGCTTTAATGATTCGTCCTTTGTTAGGTCAATTTGTAGATGTGCCAACTAATTTGAATGAAACTCCAAAAGTAACTGAAACCATTCAGTTTAATTTATTTCCAAATCCTACTAAAAACATTTTAAACATTGAAACAAATTGTAAGAATAATTGTCAAGTATTATTAATCGATTTAATGGGCAAACAGGTTTTACAAACTGCTATTAAAAATGAAATGAATTCTATTGATTTACCTGAATTACAAACGGGTATTTATTTGGTTCAAATAATAGACGAAACCACTGGAAACAAAATAACAAAAAAACTAATTATACAATAAATAACAATGATTGATATTACAACCGATGAATTAAAACAGCGTATAGATGCTGGTGAAAAATTAAATCTTTTTGATGTGCGTGAAACCTATGAATTCGATGAATTTAATATTGGTGCTAAGCTAATTCCATTAGGTGAATTACCTAATAAATTATCGGAATTAGCACATTTAAAAAATGAAGAAATAATCATCCATTGCCGCAGTGGCGCTAGAAGTAATAACGCTAAAATGTTTTTATTAGACAACGGTTTTACCAATGTAAGAAACGTTTTAGGCGGAATGTTAGATTGGCGCTCAAAATTTTAATTTTTAAATTCTAATAAGGAAATTCGAAATTCGAAAAAAACTATAAAATGCTTTCAGTTATCTGGAGGCATTTTTTTTGAACATCGTCAGACGATTTTTAAACAGGTAACTGCAAACAATTAAACAATTTATCAATACAACAATTTACAATTCATCATTTCAACAATTAGCCTTATTATTGCATTCGATATTTATACAAACATGAATTTTATTGAAGAATTAAAATGGCGTGGCATGTTACACGATGTAATGCCTGGAACGGAAGAGTTGTTAAACAAACAAATTACCCGTGGATATATTGGTTTTGATCCAACTGCCGACAGTTTGCACGTAGGTCATTTAACCCAAATAATGACTTTGATTCATTTTCAACGTGCAGGTCATCAACCAGTAGCTTTGGTTGGTGGGGCCACTGGAATGGTTGGCGATCCTTCTGGTAAAAGTGATGAACGTAACTTGCTTTCTGAAGATATTTTACGCCATAATGAAAATTGTTTAAAATCTCAATTGAGTCATTTCTTAGACTTCAATGCGGGTGATAATGGTGCTATTTTAGTTAACAATTACGATTGGTTTAAAGGAATTACTTTCCTTGACTTTATCAGAGATATTGGTAAGCATATTACCGTAAATTACATGATGGCCAAAGATTCAGTTAAAAAACGTTTGGAAGGCGATACTGGAATGAGTTTTACGGAATTTACTTACCAATTAGTTCAAGGCTACGACTTTTATTATTTATGGAAAAACCTAAACTGCCAAGTGCAAATGGGTGGCAGCGACCAATGGGGAAATATAGTAACAGGAACTGAATTAATAAGAAGAAAAGGCGCTGGTGAAGCATTTGCCATGACCACCCAATTAATTAAAAAAGCCGATGGTACTAAGTTCGGTAAAACTGAAAGTGGTGCCGTATGGCTCGACAGAAAAAGAACTTCGCCTTATAAATTTTACCAGTTTTGGTTAAATGCGAGCGACAGTGATACCGCAAATTGGATCAATATATTTACTTTATTAAACCAATCAGAAATTGAATTACTAAAAGAAGAACATGCCAAAGCTCCTCATTTACGTATTTTACAAAAAGCATTAGGAAAAGACATTACCATTAGAACACATAGCGAAGCTGATTATAATACAGCCATTGAAGCTTCTAATATTTTATTTGGAAATGCTACTGCCCAAGCGTTTGGTGAATTAGATGAAGCCACTTTCTTAGATATTTTTGATGGCGTTCCGCAATTTTCAATTGCAAAAACTGATTTGGAAAATGCCATTAATATTGTTGATTTTTTAGTGGAGAGTACTAACATATTTCCATCAAAAAGTGAAGCAAGAAAAATGATAGTTGGAGGAGGTGTGAGTATCAATAAAACCAAAGTAGAAAGCGAAACTGAGACCATTAATTTATCACATTTAATAAACAACAAATTTATCATTGCTCAAAAAGGTAAGAAAAACTATTTTTTAATAACGGTCAGTTAAAAGGGCTACTGGCAACCAGCTTCTAGCCTCTGGCAATTAAATACTAAGTTCAATAAAAAAAAAGTCATTTCGAGCATAGTCGACAAAAGTTATTGTTTCTCGACTCCGATCGAACTGACATAATTTTAACCAATCAACCAATAACCCTATCAACCGACAACCGACAACTATCAACTAACATGAAAACCATCACTCCAAAAGAACTGCCATTAGCTGAGTTTCACAATGCATTATTAACTGCTATTGCACCAAGACCAATTTGTTTTGCAAGCACAATAGATGCAGATGGAAATTCAAACTTAAGTCCTTTTAGTTTCTTTAATATTTTTGGTTCTAATCCAACTACTTTAATCTTTTCACCCGCTAGGCGAGTAAGAGACAATACCATTAAGCATACTTTGGAAAACGTAATGGCTAACAAAGAAGTGGTTATCAATGTGGTTAATTATAACATGGTTCAACAAATGAGTTTAGCCAGTTGCGAGTATCCAAAAGGTGTAAATGAGTTTGTAAAAGCTGGTTTTACACCCATTGCTTCGCAAAAAGTAAAACCATTCAGAGTAAAAGAAAGTCCAGTTCAGTTTGAATGTATAGTTCGTGATATCATAGAAACAGGTAATGAAGGCGGTGCTGGAAATTTAGTAATTGCTGAAATTGTATTGATGCACATTGATGATGCTGTGCTAACACTTGATGGCAAAATAGATCAGCATAAAATGGATTTAGTTGGTCGCTTGGGAAGTGATTGGTACGTGAGGGCAAATGCTGATTCATTATTTGAAGTTACTAAACCAAACAGAAATTTAGGAATGGGAGTGGATAATTTACCCGAACATATTCGATTAAGTAAAATTTTAACAGGTAATGATTTGGGAATGTTGGCCAATGAATTAACTATTCCTGATGCCGATAGTGTAGAAATTTACAAACGCATGAACAAAAATGTGTCCGAAATTCATTTGCGTTTTGCCGATGATGCACAAAAACTTCAAACTGAATTACACAGATTTGCTCAATATTTATTAAATGAATCTAAAGTGAGTGATGCCTGGAAAGTATTGTTAGGGTAAAAACTGCAATTCTTTTTGGTGACGCTTCGCTTAACACCAACAAGGGCGAATATATTTATTAAGTGAATCTAAAGTAAATTGCTATAAATAATTCTTGTTTTTGGCGAGCGTGGGCACGACAATAAAGCGGGCCGTGCTTCAGGCCTAGCGCGAGGGTAGCTTTTTATTGTCTAGCTTTTTTGTTTCTTTTTCAGCAATGGAAAAAGAAAGAAGAAAAAAAATAGATTTCTAAGCTTAAACTCTGAGCATAAAAAAATGAATCAGCCGGAGGCTTATCAATAACTTCACTCGCAAGATTTGAGCGAATGCAGGAATAACACCTGAAACGGCTAAACAATGGTGAAGAGCTATTCCACTATAAACTTTTTTGAAGTACTACTTCCTAAATTTTCAATATTGATAAAATACGTTCCCTTTTTAAGTTGTTCAATATTTATAGTTTGTATTGATTTACTTAAGGCCACTTTTTGAACTTCTTTACCATTTATATCGTAAATAATGGCAGTGGCATTCAATAAATTTTCTGAAATTTCAATGTTTAATAAATGATTGGTAGGGTTAGGGTAAATTGTAAAATCAGCATCTTTTTTGATTGTATTTTTTATCCCAACTTTATAATCGTAAACTCCAAAAGCATACATTCCTTTTTCAATTTTATTAGTTGTAAAGCGACCTACTTTATCTGTTTTATTTCCACCATTTATTTTGGTATTGTCAGTATGAATTACCCAAGTATTAGTAGTTGGA
>CAISTO010000183.1 GCA_903888395.1 uncultured Bacteroidota bacterium
TGCAATTAATTAAAACTAAAATAATATTTTGTGTAACCAACGATTTGAGTTACGATCAACGCATGCAGCGCATTTGCTCGAGCTTGGCTACGGCTAATTATGAAGTAGAATTAGTGGGAAGAAATTTACCAAATTCAAAACCTTTGAACTTGAATTATAACTTTAAACAAACTCGTTTAACTTGTAAATTCAATAAAGGAAAATTGTTTTATTTGGAATACAATGTCAGGTTGTTTATATATTTATTGAAACAATATACAACTGCGTTTTGTGCCATTGATTTAGATACATTATTTGCAGTTGGATTGGTTTCGGTTTTAAAACAAAAAACACTTGTTTTTGATTCTCACGAACATTTTACTGAAGTTCCCGAGGTTACCAATAGAAAAGTTACGCAATGGATTTGGAATGCTATTGGTAAAATATTTATTCCTAATGCTAAATTATGTTATACTGTTGGTCCGCAATTAGCAAATATTTTAGGTGGAATTTATGAAAATAAATTTGAGGTAATTATGAATGTTCCTACTTTGGTTGATAAGGTTGATGGAGTTGATAAGTTTGATAAGGACATATCTTATATTTTTTATCAAGGTGCATTGAATGAAAGTAGGGGATTGGAACAAGCAATTTTGGCCATGCATCAAGTTGAAAATATACAATTATGGCTAGCTGGTGAAGGCGATTTAAGTATTCAACTACGTGAGTTGGTTGTGAAAGAAAAACTGCAAAATAAAGTAATATTTTTAGGATATATTCAACCTGAAAACTTAAAAAGTTTAACATTGAATGCAAAAATAGGATTGAATTTATTAGCGCCAAACGGACTAAGTTATTATTACTCATTGGCTAACAAATATTTTGATTATATGCAAGCTGGTGTACCATGTATTTGTGCTAATTTTCCTGAATATATTGCCATCAATAATAAGTATCATTGCAGTGTGTTAGTAGATTGTAACATTGATTTGATTGCTCAATCAATCAATGAATTATTACAAAACAATACACTTTATGAAACATTAAAAAATAACAGTTTACAAGCAAGTGAAAATTTTAATTGGAGTTTAGAAGAACAAAAATTAATAGGATTATACAATCATTTATTTAACAATTAATATTATCAAATCACCAAAAATACATATAGTTTCTTTTGATATTCCCTCGCCACCAAATTATGGCGGAGTGATAGATGTATTTTATAAAATTAAAAGTTTATACGAATTAGGTTTTCAAATTACGTTGCATTGTTTTGAATACAACGATAGGGAAATTACAGAGGAGTTAACCAAATATTGCCATCAAATTATTACTTATAAACGTAATTATATTTTAGTAAATCCGCTTAAGTTTCATATTCCTATGATTGTTTTTACCCGCAATCATAAAAAATTGTTGAGGGAATTGCAAAGCAACGAAGCGCCTATATTATTTGAGGGTTTACATACTACCTATTTTATAAATCACTCCAGTTTATCACATCGAATTAAGTTAGTTCGTACGCATAATATTGAACATGATTATTATGAAGCATTAGCGCATAATGAAAGTAATTTTTTAAAATATAATTATTATAAAATTGAGGCCAAAACCTTAAGAAAATATGAGCAAATTTTACATATTGCTGATGCTGTTTTGGCCATTTCAAATAATGATTTAAAACAATTAGCAATTAATTATAATAACATACATTTAGTAAATGTTTTTCATGGTTTTAATTTCGATATTGATTTAACAAGCAATCATTATGCTTTGTATCACGGTAATTTAAAGGTAAATGAAAACGATGTTGCTGCGCAATATTTAATCAATGAAATATTTTCGAGAATAGATTATCCATTGGTCATTGCTGGGAATAATCCCACACCTGAATTACAAAAATTAATAGAAAAATATAAACACATTAGTTTGGTACAAAATCCTAATGAGGAACAAATGCTAGCGCTTATTCAAAAAGCACAAATGCATGTTTTACCTACTTTTCAAGCTACTGGAATTAAACTTAAATTATTACATGTTTTATATAACGGAAAATTCATTATTGCCAACAGGCAAATGGTTGAAAATACAGGCTTAGAAAGCTTATTAACCATTGCGGATTCTTCTGCTGAAATGATAAAAGCGGTAAATGATTTAAAAAATAAAATATTTGATGCTACTGAAATTTCAGTAAGAAAAGATATTTTAGCACAACATTTTAACAATGCTGAAAATGCTCAACAAATTCAAACCATTATTCAACAATTATTAATCAATAAAGTATAAATGCTATTTGCCTTTCCTACATTTTTATTCGCACTTTTTGCTATAGCAATTCCAATATTAATTCATTTGTTTCAACTTCGCAGGTACAAGAAAATTGTGTTTAGTGACATTCGTTTTTTAAAACAAATTACTGAACAAAATCAAAAACAACGCAATATAAAAGAATGGATCATTTTAGCTGCACGTTGTTTGGCATTGGCTTGTTTGGTGTTTGCTTTTGCAAAACCATTTATTCCATTGAACAACAAATCAAATAATAAAAATAACAAAGTAGTTAGTGTTTTTATTGACAATAGTTTCAGCATGAGTCAACAAAATAAAGAAGGTCAGTTATTAGAAGTTGCCAAGCACAAAGCCAGAGACATTGTTTCTTATTATGGTGATAACGATTTGTTTCAAATTTTAACAAATGATTTTGAAGGAAAACACCAGCGTTTAATTGAAAAGAAAGATTTTTTATTATACCTAGATGAAGTAAAATTAAGTAATCAAACCAAGCAGTTTGATAAAATTATTGCAAGGCAAAAACAAGCATTTGAAACGGAATCAAATAGCAATAAAATAGTTTATATCATTAGTGATTTACAACAAAATCAATTTCAACAATCAGCAGTAATTGATTCAAGTTTACAGGTTAATTTTATTCAAATAAAACCCAATGTTTCTAATAATATTAGTATAGATTCTGCATGGATTGAACAGCCGCTAATTTTACCCAATACCAATACTTTTTTATATGTAAAAATTTCCAATTACGGTAACACAGAAATTACCGATGTTCCTTTAGTTTTTAAAATTGATAATGTTCAAAAAGGCATTGCAAATATTACTTGTAAAGCTAATTCAAGTGCTGAAGTTCAATTACAATTTAGTTTAAATGATGCTCAATATCACCAAGCAGAATTAAGTTTATTGGATAATCCTGTGGTATTTGATGACAAGCTTTATTTGACTTTAAAGGCTTATAGCAATCAAAATATAATAGCCATTAATGCCAATAAATACATTCAAAATGTGTATGGCATAGATGAAAATTATAAGTTACAATCATTTAATTCAAATGCCATTGATTACAGTTCGTTTAATAATGCCTCGTGTATTGTTTTAAATGAAGTAGCAGACGTTTCAAGTGGATTGCAAACGGAGTTGGAAAAGTATATCAATAATGGTGGCGTGGTATTAATTATTCCTAGTGCAAATGCCATTGATTTACCAAAAACAAATACATTTTTACAGCAATTAAATGCTCCTCAATTAATAGCTGCAAGCAATCAAAATTTAAATGTTTCTCGCATCAATGTTTTTGATGATGTATTTAAAAATGTATTTAGTAAAATTCCTGAAGTTGCCAATTGGCCAAGTTTGAGCAAGAATTATGCAATGCAATTAAATAGTGGAATTAAGGGTTATCATATTGCCACATTGAATAACGATGCTCCATTTATTTTTAAATCGAGGTACGGAAAAGGATGCGTTTATTTGTTAAGTACACCTTTACAAAACGAATGGAGTAATTTTACAGCACATGCATTATTTGTCCCATTTATGTTGCGTTTGCCATTGGTTAATAAACAAAGTGGCGCATTGTATTATAACATGGATAAACCTGTAAATTATGCTTTTGATAAAAATACCAA
>CAISTO010000184.1 GCA_903888395.1 uncultured Bacteroidota bacterium
CGCATAATGATTTTCATTGTTTTTTTCTGCTAATTCATCATATTTTATTCCACCACGCAAACCATTTTCTTCATTCATAAATAAAACTGCTCGCAAAGTTCTTTCATGTTTTAAATTTAAGGTTTTAAACAAACGCAAAACTTCTATACTTTGAACACAACCAGCACCATCATCATGAGCACCTTCGCCCACATCCCAACTATCCAAATGTCCACCAATTATTATTATTTCATTGGCTTTTGTTGTTCCATTTAACTGACCAATGACGTTATAGCTCAAAACACTGTCGATGGTATTGTTACAATTTAAATTAAAGTAAAACTTAGTTTCTTTATTTT
Source organism: uncultured Bacteroidota bacterium (assembly GCA_903888395.1). Lineage (GTDB taxonomy): Bacteria > Bacteroidota > Bacteroidia > UKL13-3 > UKL13-3 > JAAFJM01. The sequence goes on from CAISTO010000184.1 coordinate 339, forward strand.
CTTTAATCGATTTACTCAATGCATCTGCATGATGACTGCTGATGGCACATGCTGGAATTTTTGGAAATGAATCGTTGTAATACATGGCACCAGTATGTGCAAATTTATCGTGAGCTAAAGTCATGCTTCGAACCACCACACCAATGGCACCAAACTTTGCAGCTTCACTTGCTCCTCGTCCACGTTGGTTTACTGCACCGCCATAGGCAGCGCCAGTACTTATAAGTGTTGGATCCATTGGTCTGTTAAAAAACACAATTTTACCTTGTACTTTTTCCTTTCCAAAGCTGCGCAATTCTTCAAAAGTTTTTACTTCAATTACGTTGGCAGTAATGCCATCTTTTGGAGTGGAAACGGATCCTCCTAATGCTAAAATACTAAATTCATAAGGTTTGTTTACATTAATAATTTTGCCGGTTTCTGTTTTTTTACTTCCTCTGATCCATTTTGGAACCATAACAGGTTGTAGCCAAACACTATCAAAACCATAGGCTATCATTCGTTTGTACATTAACTGAACGGCTTTTGCAGCTTGCTCGCTTCCGCTAATTCTATTGCCAATATGTTTGCACAAATCGTGCAAATCGGCATACGCTTTACCATTAGATAAAACTTCATCCGTAATTTTTTTAATAATAATAGAATCTTGATTTTGCGCAAAGGATTGCAGGCAAAAGAAGGAAAATAATAATAAGAAATATTTGTTCATAGATTTGGCTGATTAGCGTTCAAATATATATAATGTGGTGGGAATATAAACAGTACTTTATTTAATAATTTTCCCTTTAAGTTTACCAGGATTTTGCCTGCAATCCCAAATAGTTAAAATATTAATAGTGAATTCTTCTACTTCATAAAAAATATAGTAGTCTTTTACAGATTTTCCCCTAACATTTTCAAAATCAGTTTGAACGCCAATATTTGGGTGAGAAGCAATCAATTGAACAGCATCAACAAATAAATTATTAAGTTTTACACTATAGATTTTCGAACTATTTCTTTCAATCCAATATTGAAGAATTTCTCTCCTATCTTTTAATGCTAGCTAAGACCAAATTACTTTTTTAGCCACTCTTCAATTTCTTTATTGGCTGCTTCGTTTTCAATAAACAAACCATTTCTTATTTCATTTTGACCAATTGTAATAGCTTGTCTTTGCTCTTCTGAAAGTTTATAGATTTCTAAATCATTATTTTCAATAGCAAATAATCTATATATTTCTCCTAACAATTGTTCATCGTTAGTATTTTCAATGCTTTGAATAAGTTTTTCTTTTAAATCAATTGTTGACATGATTTTGTTTTTATAATTTCAAATGTAAATAAAAAAATGATAAAAAAATCCATTCCAATTTTACTTGAAAAGGATTTATTTGAATCAACTTATCAACCAATCAACTTATCAAACATTCAACTTATTAACCAATCAACTTATTAACTAGTTAACTAATCAACATTTCAACAAACTACTACTTATCATTTAAACCAATTCCAAGGCCAAATAATGCTGCAACTAAGGCTAAGTGAATTAATAAAACTGCTTTTTGCCAAGTAGGTCTTTCATTCCATTTTTGTTCAGTGTCAAATGGATCAAAAGCTAAGCCAATGCCCATAGAAGCTGCCGCTTGTACATAATCTTTTGTGAAAATTGCTTGGTACAATCCTAAGATGATAAAACCAATGTATAAATATTTGCTGAATGGTGTTTTCATATTTTTAAATTTGTATTCAATTTTAAAAATTTACAAAAAACCAGTTAAACAAAATTACTTAAGTGGTTAAATTTTATATTTGAGCGAAATATTATTCAAAAAAATCCCTTTCAATATTACTTGAAAGGGATTTTTTTAATTGAACTAATCAACTAGTCAACTTTATCAACCAATCAACCTATTTATACAATGGAAACTTACCCATCCAATCATTGATATTTTTTCTAATATCAGCAAGCATGGCTTCGTTTTCGTTGTTCATTAACGCAGTATCAATGTAATCTACTATTTGTTCCATATCGGCTTCAGCCATTCCACGGGTAGTAATGGCAGCAGTTCCAA
>CAISTO010000185.1 GCA_903888395.1 uncultured Bacteroidota bacterium
AATATTTAAATGACTTACATTAATTAACAACAACTAGTTTACATACTATCAATATATTTGTCTTGTGAAAAATAAATTTTTTATACCGCTATTATTAGCCTTGAGTTTTAATGCATGTGCACCTAAACTAACGCTTACCAATACCCAAACACAAAACATAAAAATAAATAAAGATTCAATTCAGCTTCATGATGCGAAAATTTTTAACACCATTACTCCTTATAAAATTAAATTAGATAGTTTAATGAGTGCGGTGTTGTGTTATAATAACCAAGACTTGAAAAAAGATTTACCTGAAGGAACATTGGGGAATTTTGTTTGCGATGAATTAATGAGTTTTGCTAAAAATAATTATTCAAAACCCATTGATTTTTGTATGTATAATAATGGTGGTTTGCGCGTTGGAAGCATTGCCAAAGGCAATTTAACTGTAGGGAAAATTTATGAATTAGCTCCTTTCGATAATGCAATTGTTGTGGTTGAACTAGGAGGTAACGATTGTAAACGATTGTTCGATTTAATTGCTCAAAACAATGGAACACCTTGTTCTAAAGAGTTTAGAATGACTATTGAAAACAATTTAGCAGCCAATATATTTATCAATAATGAACCTTTTGACAGCACTAAAACATATAAAATTTTAACCAATGATTATGTAGCAAGTGGTGGCGATAAAACCGAACCCATGAAAAAAGCAATTAATATTACATCTTTAAACTTAATGGTTAGAGATGCATTGATAAAACAATTAAGTATAAGAGGAAATAATTCACAACCAATAAATATAATATTAGATGGAAGAATTAAATAAGCAAAATAGGCGTAAATTTTTAAAAGACTCTGGTGTTTTATTGGCTGGTGCTGCTTTAGTTACTTCACCTTTCAATCATTTGGCGGCTCAAAATAAAGAAACCAAGCTTTGCATTTTGCATACCAACGATTGGCATAGCAGAATAGAGCCATTTGATAAAACCGATAAGAATAATGCGGGAATGGGTGGCGCGGAGTATAGAGCGGCTTTAATTAATAAATACAGAAAAGAAAATGAGCATGTATTATTATTAGATGCTGGCGATATTTTCCAAGGTACACCTTATTTTAATTTTTATGGTGGTGAACTAGAATATAAACTCATGAGCCAAATGGGTTACGATTGTGTTACCCTAGGAAACCACGATTTTGACAATGGAATAGAAGGTTTGTTTAAACAAATGCCACACGCTACTTTCGATTTTGTGAACTGTAATTACGATTTTACCGATACTTTAATTGAAAATAAAATTTCACCCTATAAAATATATAAAAAAGGTGCTTTAAAAATTGGCATTACCGGAATAGGAATTGAGCTCAATGGTTTAGTCCCTGAAAAATTATATGGAAAAATAAAATACAATGATCCAGTTGAAAAATTGAATAAAGTAGCTGCTTATTTAAAAGAAGAGAAAAAATGTGATTTAGTCATTTGTCTTTCACATTTGGGTTATAGTTATAAAAATGAAAAAATAAATGACCTTACTTTAGCGCCTCAAACCAAAAATGTAGATTTAATTTTAGGGGGTCATACGCATACATTTTTAAAAGAACCAGTAATTATAAAAAATGCAATAGGGAAAAATGTAATTATTAATCAAGTTGGATGGGCTGGCTTAGTATTAGGAAAAATAGAATTTACTTTTAATAAACATTTAACCAACGATTTTGTTCATACATTTGAAAATGTTGATATTGACGGTACAAGCATATAATGTTGAAAACCTTTGTCAGACGTGGATTTACAAGTGTTTGATTTTCATTCATAAGTTTAACATTGCTTTAGAAAGCAGCACACATTTTGTAAACAAATTGATATCAAAAATGCAACAAAAAAATAACAAAAAAATATTTGTGCCTATAAATCAGTACAAAAAAAAATAAGTTAAACATTTTGTAACATTATGTTGAAAAAAACTTTGCAGTGTAAAGTTTTTCACACACTTTTACAGTCAGAAAAAAGTAAAATATTATGAGTGAACAGTCGTGTGAAACAGTGTGGAATAATTGCTTGAAGCTAATTCAAGATAATGTGAACCCTCAAAGCTTTAGAACTTGGTTTGAACCTATTAAATCAATAAAATTAGATAATAAAATTTTAACGATACAAGTACCAAGTCAGTTTTTTTATGAATGGTTAGAGGAACATTATGTAAGTTTATTGAAAAAAACTTTAAAGCAAATATTAGGAACTGGTAGCCGCTTAGAATATAATATTATAGTAGAAAATGGAACTTCAAACTCTAATCCTTATATAGTGAACTTACCTGGAAGCCAAAGTTCAAAAATGGATTCTCAAGAAGCAGGTTTGGGTTCAGCTTTAAATACCAATATAAAAAACCCGTTTGTAATTCCGGGTTTGAAAAAAATAAATATAGACGCAAATTTAAACCACAACTTAAATTTTGATAACTATATAGAAGGTGACAATAACCGCTTAGCAAGAGCAGCTGGAATGGCTGTAGCTTCAAAACCAGGTGGAACCGCATTTAATCCTTTAATGTTTTTTGGAGAAACAGGTATGGGCAAAACCCATTTGGTTCATGCCATTGGTAACATGGTGAAACAAAACAATAAAAACAAAATTGTATTGTATGTGCCAATTGAAAAGTTTACCAATCAATTTGTAGAAGCAATTAGAAATAACTCAAACCAAGATTTTTTAAATTATTACCAACAAGTTGATGTTTTAATAGTTGATGATGTTCAGTTTTTAGAAAATAAACAAAAAACTCAAGAAATTTTCTTTACTATATTTAATCATTTACACCAACAAGGAAAGCAGTTAATTTTAACTAGCGATAGAGCGCCTAAAGATTTAAAAGGAATGGACGAACGTTTGTTAAGTCGTTTTAAATGGGGACTTTCAGCTGATATTCAAACTCCGGACTTTGAAACTCGTTTAGCTATTTTAGAGCATATGATGTACAACGATGGCATTAATCTTCACAGAGATGTGGTAGAATATGTAGCTCATAACATCAATACCAATGTGCGCGAATTACAAGGTGCTTTGGTTAGTTTATTGGCTCAATCGTCATTAAATAAAAAAGAAGTAACGCTCGATTTAGCAAAACAAATTTTGAAAAATTTTGTGAAAAATAATACCCGCGAAATTTCAATTGAATTCATCCAAAAATTAGTGTGCGATTATTTTACCATTCCAGTTGAACAAGTAAAATCAAAAACTCGTAAACGCGAAATAGTTCAAGCTCGTCAAATAAGCATGTATTATGCAAAAGATTTAACCAAATCATCGTTAAAAACTATTGGAATGCATTTTGGTGGAAGAGATCACTCTACAGTTATTCATGCTTGCCAAACGGTTAATGATTTGATGGAAACTGATAAAAAATTCCGTGCCGATATTGAAGAAATTGGCAAACGCATCAAAATGAATTTGGTTTAAAATTCATTCATATTATTCAAAAAAGCTTCTGAACAATTGTGTTTAGAAGCTTTTTTATTTTCAAAGGAAAAAAAGGTAAATGCCATCATGTTAATTAATTTAAAAATTCAATCGGAACATTCCTTTAGTTGGATAGACGTAAGCATGCCAACTGAGCAAGAATTGCTTGATTTGGCAGTTAAATACAACTTGCCCGAAACTTCTATCAAAGATTGTTTAGATCCAGAGCATTTGCCTAAATTTGAACAATTAGAAGATAAGAATTTCATTATCATTAGAAATTACGATCATTTATGTGAAATAAATGCCGATAGTATTCAAAAATTAACACGAAAAATTGCCATTTTTTACGGAAAAGATTTTTTAATTACCATTCATCGTCATGAGTCATTGGTAATAAATGGTGTGGCAAAAAAATATGCCAATGGAAGTATTTGCAAATCGCCTTTTGACATCATTTGTAAAATTATCAAAGACTCATTGCAAACTTTTGAAGATCCATTAAATATTATTGACAAAGAAATTGATTCATTTGAAGAACGAATTTTCTTGAAAAATAAAATACCTGATTTACTTAAAAACCTATACATCATCAAAAGAAAAATTTATGTAAAAAAACGCTTGTTTACACTAACAAAGGCAGTTTTTGAGCAGTTAGGAAATTCACATAAACACAATACTATTTACGAAGATTTAAAAGATACTTATGTAAGAGTAGAAACCATTACAGAAGAAATATACGATAGCAGTCACAGTTTATTGAATATTTATATTTCATTATCGAGTCAAAAAACCAACGATGTAATGAGAGTTTTGACGGTGTTTTCAGCATTTTTTTTACCACTTACTTTCATCGTTGGAATTTATGGAATGAACTTTCAGTTTATGCCAGAATTAAGTCAACAATACGGCTATCCAGGAATTATGATTTTTATGCTTTTGTTAACCATTGTTATTTACCAATGGTTCAGTAGAAAAGGTTGGATTTAACTGGTTTTATACAGCAATAATATCTTCTTCGCTCAACAAATTTTCGCCTCTAAAACTAAGTATCAATTGTGCTACTGTAATTACATCTTTTTGGCAATACAATTGAATGCGTTCTAAGTTATTTTCTTCCCAATAAACTTTCCAAACTTGGCTTCCATCTATGTCATCTTTTGGTGTAGGTATATTAAAAGAAGCAGCTAATAAATCTAAAGAAGTAAAACTTTTATAATCGCCAAACTTCCATAATTCCATGGTGTCTAAATGCCTTATTTCCCAAGGTTTTTTACCAGCAGTATTAAGCATTTCTGGCAATGAAATTTTATTAATTACACATCTTCTAGCTATGTAAGGAAAGTCAAATTCTTTGCCATTATGTGCGCATAATAAATCATCGGGATTATTAAAATGCTTCGCAAGCATTTTGCAAAAATCATTTAAAAGTTCCTCTTCATTGTGGCTATAAAACGACTTTACCCTGAACTGATAACTGCGACCAGCACTGCTAAAATAGCCCACCGAAATACATACTATTTTTCCAAATTCTGCATAAATTCCTGCACGAGGATACAGCTCATCAACTGTTGAATCAGTGTCTCTTTTTATACTATTTGATTTCTTTTCCCAAAGAGCCTTCCACCTTTCAGGTACTTGATCAAAACTAGGAAACTGAGGAACAGTTTCAATATCTAAAAATAAAATTTTTGTAATGTCTAATTGCTCAAGCATAAAAGTAAATTTATTAAACGAAAATATAAAATCTGTTTTAAATTTTTATATTTTTTTAAGTTTTTTAAATTCTTTTCTAATTAACTTCAATTGCTCTTTATCTGCTGAACTAATTTTTTCGGTGGCAGTTGCAAATGCTATGCTACTCATTTGATAAGCGTTAGTATATAAAAACGACAATAATTCATTTGGAAATTTTTCGCCAAATTCTCTCAATAACCAACCCACTGCTTTTTGAACATAGTATGCTTCATCTAAAATTCTAGGATTAATGGAATCATAAAAATGATTCATGGTTAAGTTGGATTTTTTACTTTTCAAATGATATAATAATGGAACCAAAGCAGCTCGCCTTTCCCATAAATTTTCAGCTTTATTTAAAGCATATAAATCCTTATAAATATTGGCTTCGGCATGAATCATGTGCCGCCCAATAATGCTTGATAAAAAATCGCTATGCGCCCAATTATCTATTTTAAACAAGAAACTTTTTGCTAATAAAAATGCGTCAAAATCTTTATGCTTTTTGCAATAAATGGATAAATACATCAAACTCAAATTCATGATTTCATAGCAATTACTTTCATTCCAAAGTTGGGTATAAAATTTCATTTGAACGTGTATTGGTTCATGGCTAAATGAAAATCCCTTTTTAAAAACAGCCTGAACTGTTGGATTTTTTAGAGCATAAAAATGGTATTTAGTTCCAACATACTGTTGTAAGTTATTTATGCCTGATGGTTTTTCGTTAACACTTAATTTATCCAAAATACCTTGTATTTCGACTAAAGCTGCATCGTAGTTAATCATTAATTTTTATAAAAATATACAATTATAAAAACTCCAAATAACATAAGTAACAATGAAGAAAACAACTGTGATTTTACTTCGGTACCTTTATGAAATTTAAATACAGCATTATTAGGAAAACATTCAACATAGTAAAAAGGAATACTTTCTCCTGATTTATAATCGCTACAGAATGAACGCCACACCCTTCTTATAAATTCTTGGTTTTTAATTTCGAAGCTGGCATACATGTATTTACAATCACAACAACTTGGCGTTTCTGTAATTGTAGCATTTACCAAATTACCATTTTCACTAACATAAACATCAATTAAAGCATTTGGAACAAATAAAAATAAAACAACTGCTGTCCAAACAAAACCTACATTTGTGAAAAATCTATTCGATTTATCAATATTATTATACCTAATAATGAAGTTTTTTAACCATTTGGGTTTAGTTATTTTCATATATTAAGATTTTATGTTTTTAAATAATTACCAATCTCCTCCAGCTCCTCCGCCACCAAAACTACCACCACCAAAGCCTCCAAAACCACTGTCACCGCCACCACCTGAACTTCCTCTGCCAGAGAAACCTCCACTTGCCAATGTTCCCCAAAGTAAAGCTTCGGCTATTCCACCGCCACTACCACCTCTGCGTCCGCCTCTGCCACCTTTTGAAAACACACTAATTAAAACAATTGCTATAATTCCAATTAATAACCAAGGCGATTTTCCTTTTGATTTTTCTTTTCTATCATTCGTAAATCCTTCGCCAGCTAGGGTTTTAATAATTGCATTGGTAGCTTCATTGAAACCATTATAATAATTTTGTTCTTTAAAATTTGGTTTTAAAATTCCGTCAATAATGCGTTTTGAAATGGCGTCTGTCATGGCGCCTTCTAATCCATAACCCACTTGAATTCTCATTTTACGTTCGGCCAAAGCCACATAAATAAGTAAACCATTTTTTTTGTCTTTTTCACCTATTCCCCAACTTTGCGCCAACTTTTGTGAATACCCAAAAGCATCATCACCTTCTAACGATTGATCAATAACAATGACTATTTGAGTAGAAGTTTTTTTAAAATAATCATACAGTTTTTGTTCTAATGCAGCGCGTTCTTGAGCTTGCAATGCATTGGCATAATCGTTTACAAAAATTGGTGGATTGGTAATTGGAGGAATATCTTTGGAAAATAAATTTAATGCTAAAAAGCAAAAACCTATAATAAATAAAATTTTATGCTTCATTATTACCTCCAAACGATATTTCATTACTTAATTCATTGGTATCATTGGTTTGATACGGAAAATGTTCTTTTAATTTTTTTCCTGCTTTTGCAATGGCAACACACAAACCCTCGGTAAATTGTTTTTGTTTAAAATGTGTTTTCATCAACACTTTCTCTTCATTCCAAAATGAATCGCTTACTTTTTCGTGAATGCCACTGTCACCAATGATTGCAAACTTTTTATCGGAATGAGCTAGGTAAAAAAGAACTCCATTTTTTAGCTCGGTTTCGTGCATTTTAAGCTCTTCAAAAACTTGCTTCGCTCTTTCTACCGAGTCAATGGTACAATTTGGTTCTAAATGCACCCGAATTTCACCCGAGGTATTTAACTCTGCTTCTTGAATGGCAGCTACAATTTTATCTTGCTGTTCTTTACTAAAAAATAATTCCGACATACTTGTTTGTTTAAACCAATTTAAAAATACGTCATTGCGAGGCACGAAGCAATCTCTTATTTATTTTTGGAGATTGCTTCACTTTGTTCGCAATGACGCAATAAAATTTATTTTAAAACTTTACTTCAGGTGCTTTTGCAGCAGCAGCATCGGCTTCAAAAAATCCTTTTTTCTCAAATCCGAACATGCCACTATAAATTACTTGTGGGAAGTTTTTTATGTATACATTATAGCTTGTAACGGCATCGTTAAAGTTATCTCTTTCTACTTTTATGCGGTTTTCTGTTCCTTCAATTTGGCTTTGTAATTCACTAAAATTTTGTGTGGCACGTAATTGAGGATATTGTTCTGAAACTACCATTAAACGACCTAAAGCTTGGCTTAATTCACCTTGAGCGCCTTGGAATTTTTTAATATTTTCGGGTGTCAATTTATCAGGATCAACTTGAATAGAGCTTGCTTTTGCTCTTGCTTCTATTACGTCTGTTAATGTTTTTTGTTCAAAGTTTGCTGCT
>CAISTO010000186.1 GCA_903888395.1 uncultured Bacteroidota bacterium
AAATTTGTATAGAAATTTAAGCGATTATTATACGAATAGAACCATTCAACGTCAATATAAAAACTATACTTTAATTAAAGGCAGGGCAGATTCTATAAAATTGGTACTTTTTGAAAAAGAAAATTATGGTGCGGACATTTTTGATAGAAATGTTAAAGTAGTAAGAATGGCAGGAAAAGTAGATTTGGAAAGAACTAGAAGAGATGTACAAATGTTAAGTTTAATGTATGCTGAGGTACTAAAAAACCTAGAGATTGCTAAATTTACACTTGATAACCAAACACCATTTTTCCAAACTGTAGACAAACCAACTCTACCGCTTGAAAAGAAAAAATTATCTCGAATGATAAGTGCATTTTTAGGTGCAATAATATTAGGTTCTATCTTTTGCGTTTACTTAATTAGCAAAAACTTCAAGAAGGATATTTTACCTCAATAAAAAACATATATGTAATTAATTTTTAGGTGCTACTTATTGAAGTAGTTTCATTTAATTTATTGTTTTCAACAACATAAATTATAGCCAAAAAAGTAAAAAGAAAAGGTAAAGCCAAACTAACAAATGAAAATCCCATGGTAAATAATGGGAATAAAACATATAGCGCTTTTCCATTGGTTTTTTTAATTGAAAAATACATACTTAAAATAAAAAGTGAAAGTCCAATTAAACCTGTTTCTAAGGTTAGAGATACCAATAAATTATGCGCTCCAATACCAATAAAGCTAAATGTATTTCCAATACCTATCCCAAAAAATATGGATGACATTGGGATACTTTTCAAAAAGTCAATTGCTAAATATAATATCATAAACTTTGAGTTGAAACTTTCATCGTTTTTAATTAATGACAATATAAAAACTGAGGATATTATCAAAAAAACAACAATTCCAGATAACCAGAAAATTTGCTTTTTATTCAATTGAAATGGAAAAGATATTTTATTAAAAATTAAATGATAAAATATCAAAGTAATAATTGCAGATCTTGAAGTGGACAAAATTACTAAAACGAAAAGTACGGGTTTTAAATTTTTTGCCCAAGCAACTAATAAATTTTCTTTGACTAAGTATACAGTAAAAAAATAAGTTAAACAGGCATGTACACCCACATAATTAGAGTCAGGATACATAATAGAATTATATTTGAACATATAGGCTAATCCCGTTTCTCTGGTATGTCCAGAATACGCATTTGAAGCATATAATGTTGGATTTGTTAATCGAATAATTGCATCAATTGAAAAAAGTATTACATGTGCTGATAACATATAAGCACACAAATTCATGATTTCTTTTTTTGTTAATGTATTTAAACTTTGAAAACAAATAAAATAAAACAAATAAGGCAATGCTAAACCAATGGTATTAGGTACTCTTGTATTTGGAATAACTATTAATTGAACAAAAATACTAACGACACAAATAAACAAATTAAAAAAAGCCAATCCATTCATATGGATTTCAAAATGAAGTAGTAATTTAAAACAATAGAAAATTATTGCTATTCCAAATATAAAATAAATTGGACTTAAAGGAGTTATTCCAGAAAGGTAAAGACCTGATGCTATTAACATCAGAAATGAAATGAAATAATCTAAACTAATTCTCATAAAACAGTTACAATAATAAACTTTTCAATGAATTTTTATTTTATTAATTATGAAATTATAAATCA
>CAISTO010000187.1 GCA_903888395.1 uncultured Bacteroidota bacterium
ACTATTCTGAGTTTTTAAACCAGCGAAGAATGCTAATGTCTCAAAAGATCAAGGCATTTTATTTTAGTTTATAGGAATAAGTTTTTTACTACCCATAAAATATTAATACAAAAAAATGGAAAATAAAATTAAAATAGCACTTGATTTAATAAATAGAGAATTTGAAAACAAATTTGATAAAGGGGGTAAACCATATATTGATCATCTTCATAGGGTTTCAAATAATTGTATAACCAATGAGCAGAAAATTGTTGGATTACTCCACGATTTATTAGAGGATACTAATTACTCAATAGACAAACTAAAAACTTTGTTTTCTGATGAAATTGTTGAGTCTGTTATATTACTTACCAAATCAAAAAATGGGGATTATCAAGAATATCTAAATAAGATTTACAAAAATGAATTAGCCAAATATGTTAAGCTAAGAGATTTGGAAGATAACCTAAATATTTTAAGACTAAAAGAGTTTAAACAAGAAGATTTTATTAGACTTGAAAAATATTTTAAAGCACATAAATTTTTAAGTAATTAATAATTTAGTTTAGAAATTATCATATTCTTCTTTACTTATTGCGTTATGCTCTAAAAATGCTTCAGTCAATTTAGTATTTGGAATATTTACACTAAACTCTTTTCCTCCTTTGTTTTTTCCCTTGTACTCTCCATTCCCTAAAGAATAAAAAACAACCTCATCAAAAGTGTTTATAAAGTAAACGGGCTGACCTTTTCCAAATAAATTATCAAATTCTTCAATACTCATGTTTTCAAATATAATATTTTTTTGTGTTCATAAATAGTACAATTCAAAAAGATCATTCAATGATCCGAAAATGATCCAATAGCCACACTACCGAGTTTTACATACAAACCAAAATTAATACAAAACGCTGTAAAGTATAATAAAATAAAGGGTTTAATTTAAATATTGAACAATAGGTTTTGAAATAAGTTAGACATCCTCAACATATCTATTACATAAATTTTAAAAAATCTGAAATTTTTAAAACTTTAAATCAACGTAATAGCCATTCAACTTGCAATTCTTCAATATATCCGCATTGTTTTTATCGAATGCAATCAACACAGATGGTGAAGAACTGGAGTCACCTTGTTCTCCATTAAGAGAATAAAATTTAATTCTTTTCTCCAAAAAAAATAAGGCATAAGCAGTTGGGAAAACTACTTGATGAAACAGCTTGGTGTCTGATCGAACAAATGTCAATGCAATACAGTTGCCATGAAAAGCACACTTTTCAAGCCATTTAACGCTTTCTTTGGCAAAAGGCGGAAAACACCAAACCCTTCCCTCCCATTCTGTCTTTAAACCATCTTCAATTTGGTTGATGTGTTTTTTTGCTGTGTCCCATTTTCTAACGATAGGTGAACATGGGTCTAAATCAAATTCACCCAAAGCATTTATTATTTCAATAGGCGTAAGCCATTCATTTTTGTAATTAATTTTGTGTTTTTCTATTGGTAGGTTCATATTTAAAAATCTAATTCCGATGCTTTTAATACCTGGTCATCATCAACTGTTTGTATTAATTGACCAAATTGGTTGGAGGTCATGCGGTAAGTTTTATTGTTATTTTTGTTCACTGGAACGATGTCAATATTGGCATTTTTGAAGTTGATATAATCGTCAACATCACTCTTTTTAATCAACATAGAGGCTTCTTCATTGGGAATAATCACCTCGTTTATTTTATCATTTGCTGCTCGTTCATTTACCATTTCAACAAGTTGCTGTTTGGTAACTACAATTGGTTCTTCTTGTTTATTCATATCATTGTTTTAATATAAATACTTTTAAAAATAGCAAAAGGATCTTGGATAATTGAAATATTTTGAAAGACTTAATGCGAAGTTGACGGAATGCTCATATACCCCCTGCCGCCTGGTATTAATTCGCCCTGCCGTCTCCCCTTGGCATATAAAATGCAGCATTCACGCATAGGGGTATCAGAGAC
>CAISTO010000188.1 GCA_903888395.1 uncultured Bacteroidota bacterium
ACCCATTCCTATGGTTTCATACAAATGATTTAATTCCCCCTCAGGAATTCCATTTGCTTTGCCTAATTCAATGGTTGTGGCAGTTGCAGTAGCAATCATTTCATCTATTAAATCATCTGCATCAACTACAGTTCCCTCACGACTTTTCATGCGACCATGAGGCAATTCTACCATTCCATAACTTAAATGATAAATGCCATCTGCATACGGTTTATGCATGTGTTTGCAAATTAATTGCAATACTTTAAAATGGTAATCTTGTTCATTTCCCACCACATAAACGGAGCGTTCACAGTCAAAATCTTTGTATTTTAGTTCAGCAGTTCCAATGTCTTGTGTAATATAAACCGAAGTTCCATCGCCACGAAGCAATAATTTTTGGTCTAAACCATCGTTTGTCAAATCAATCCAAACCGAACCATCTTCTTTCTTAAAAAATGCACCAGAAGTTAACCCTTGTTGAACAATGTCTTTTCCTAATATATAAGTATTCGATTCGTAATAATATTTATCAAATTGAACCCCTAATTTTTTATAAGTAACAGCAAAACCATCGTAAACCCAGCCATTCATCAATTTCCAAATGTCAACAGTTTCTTTGTTGTTGGCTTCCCATTTTAACAATAATTGTTGCGCAGCAATGATAGCAGGAGCTTTCTTTTCAGCTTCTTCGGCAGGCATTCCATTGGCAACTAATGCTGCTATTTCTTGTTTATATTGTTTATCAAAAGCTACATAATATTTCCCAACCAAATGATCGCCTTTTAAGCCTGCACTTTCAGGAGTTTCGCCATTTCCAAACTGCATCCATGCATACATACTTTTGCATATGTGAATGCCTCTATCGTTTACTAAATTACAAGTGTTTACTTGATGACCGTTTGCCTTTAAAATTTGTGCAACTGAATATCCTAATAAGTTATTTCTGATATGTCCTAAGTGTAAAGGTTTGTTGGTGTTTGGCGATGAATATTCAACCAATATTTTTTGCCCACTAGGGGTAAATACAAACCCATAATCTTTATTAGCATAAGTGTTATTTAAAAACTCAAACCAAAACTGATTACTCAGTGAAATGTTTAAAAATCCTTTGATAACATTGAAGTCGGCTAATTGTGAAAAATTTGTTTTCAAATATTCGCCTATCTCTTGAGCCGTTTGCTCTGGTGATTTTTTGCTTTGTTTTAAAATAGAAAAAACCACATAGGTAAAATCGCCTTCAAATTCGGGTTTAGTGTTTTCAATTACTATTTGGTTATCGAGTAAATCTATTTGGTATAAATGCTTAATAGCAGCTGCTATTTGGTGTTTGAGTATGTCTTGAATCATGATAATTTTTCTGCTGCGAAAATATTTTATTAAAATGATTTTACCGCCATATAATTTTAGTAAATAAAAAATAGTTTTCTCATTACTTTAAAATCAAAAAAGCCAAACATTACTGCTTGGCTTTTTTAGTAAATTTAAAATAAAGAGGATTAGTTAACTACCCAAGTTTCTCTACCTGCTATTAATTTATCCAAATCGCCCATACCATTTTCCATTGCATGTTCCATTTGCTTGTTAAATAAAGTATCAAATGTTTCTTTGTTGTTATTTACATAAAATACGCCAAAAGGACGAGGTTTATGGTCAGGATGAGTAGGGTCATCGTAAAAACGAGATAGGATAGTGGCTTTTACTAAATCTGTTTCATCGTGAATCCATAAATCATTTGCAGAAACATCTGCCAAGTTTACTATTACTGGTTTAAAGCCATCCAACTTAATTCCTTTGTCATCGTTGGCGCCAAAAATTAATGGTTTTCCATTTTCCATCAATAATATATTTTCTTTTTTGCTGGCTTTTTCGGTATAAATTTCAAAAGCACCATCGTTAAACACATTACAATTTTGATAGATTTCAATCAGTGATGTTCCTTGATGTTCGTAACCTCTTTTTATAACATGTTGTTGGTGTTTTGGATCTCTGTCCATGCTGCGTGCTACGAAAGTCGCATCAGCGCCAAGTGCTAATGCAATTGGGTTAAACGGATAATCTACACTTCCAATTGGTGATGATTTGGTTACTTTTCCTTGCTCACTTGTAGGTGAATATTGTCCTTTAGTTAAACCATATATTTGGTTGTTAAATAACAATACATTCAAATCAGGATTTCTGCGGAACATATGAATAAAGTGGTTTCCACCAATACTCATTGAATCTCCATCACCTGTAATTACCCATACCGAAAGCTCGGGTCTGGTAGCTTTTAAGCCAGTAGCAATTGCGGTGGCTCTTCCATGAATGGAGTGCATGCCATAAGTATCCATATAATATGGAAAACGGCTTGAACAACCAATACCTGAAATAAAAACAAACTCTTCTTTTGGTCTGCCTAAGTCAGGCAAAATAGTTTGAACTTGTTTCAATATACTATAATCACCACAACCTGGGCACCAACGCACTTCTTGGTCTGATGAAAAATCTTTTGATGTTAACTTCTCTATTGTTGTTTCCATATTTTTTAAATTTTGTCCCGCTTGAGCGGGATTGAATTTTGGATTTTGAATTACAAAACCCAATTTTTAGTTTTTGTTATTTTGTTGTGATGTTTTAACAATAGCAGTTAAGATATTGATAATTTCATCTATTTCTTTTAAATATTTATTTAAATTTATTACAACCAGTTGACTTTTATTTAGTAGCATTAACCAATATTTTGTTTCTCTAGCTTCTTTTGATGCAATTGACATTTTATGAATAAAATCTGCTTTACTTTGAGCAGCTGTTGATTCATTTATGTTAGCACCAATACTGGTTCCGCTTCTTAATAATTGTTTTGAAATAATGAATTCATTGTTTGATTTTAAATGCTTAAATAATTCAATAATTGAAAGTGAAAAAGTAAAGCTTTTTTCTAAAATTAAATTTTCTTTCTTTACCATTTTATCAATTTAAAATTCAACATCCAAAATCCAACATTATCTATGCTAAAATTTCTTTTATTTTATTTACTACTTCAGTACTCATAAATGGTAATCCTTGAATTTTGTTGTAAGGAATAGCATCTATAAAATATTTATCACGGATAATTTTCACTAATTGTCCATTGTTTAGTTCAGGAACAACTACTGTTTTAAATCCTTTCAATATTTCACCTAAATTACTAGGAAAAGGACTGATATAACGCAAATGCGCATGAGATACATTTAAACCTTCGCCACGTAAAATGGTGGTAGCAGTTTTTAAAGCACCATAAGTTCCGCCCCAACCTAATATTAACAAATCGCCAGTTTCTGGGCCATTGTCCATAGTTTGTAACGGAATATAATTTGCCACTTTATCTACTTTTTCTTGACGCAAATGAATCATTTGTTCATGGTTATTTGGATCGTAACTAATATTACCTGTAATATTTTGTTTTTCTAATCCACCAATTCTATGTTCTAATCCTTTTGTACCTGGCAATGCCCATGGGCGACTTAATTTATCGTCACGCATGTATGGCATAAACTTATCGTCTGTATTTGTTTTTTCAGGAGCAAATTCTACTTTTATTTCTTGTAAATCTTTTGATTGAGGATACATCCAAGGTTCAGAACCATTAGCTATATAACCATCAGTTAATAAAAATACAGGAATCATATGCTCTAAAGCAATTCTACAAGCTTCATAAGCCATGTTAAAACAATCACCAGGTGATTGCGCAGCAACAATTACTAAAGGACATTCACCATTTCTACCATAATAAGCTTGCATTAAATCTGCTTGCTCTGTTTTTGTTGGTAAGCCAGTACTTGGTCCCGCACGTTGCACGTTTACTATTACCAATGGTAATTCTAACATGGTTGCTAATCCAATTGCTTCTCCTTTTAAAGCTATTCCAGGTCCTGAAGAACCGGTAATTGCTAAGCTTCCGCCAAATGATGCACCAATAGAAGAACAAATAGCAGCTATTTCATCTTCAGCTTGGAAAGTTTTTATATTAAAGTTTTTATACTTTGATAATTCGTGTAAAATATCAGTAGCAGGAGTAATAGGATAAGTACCGTAAAATAAAGATAAACCTGATTTTACTGAAGCTGCTATTAAACCTAAAGCTGCAGCTTGGTTTCCCATGATGCTTCTGTAAACCCCAGCTTCCATTTTTGCAGGAGCTACATTGTATCTATTAGCAAACATTTCGGTTGTTTCGCCATAGCTCCAACCT
>CAISTO010000189.1 GCA_903888395.1 uncultured Bacteroidota bacterium
AGCTTTAGTAAATCAAAAAATGTTGGTATTTTGGCCACTAGCGGAACAGTTAGTTCAAACTCCTACCCCATTGAAATTGAAAAATTTTATCCCGAAATAAATGTATTTCAAGAAGCATGTCCCATTTGGGTTCCGCTTATTGAAAACAATGAGTTTAGTAATATTGGTGCTGATTATTTTATAAAAAAACATATTGATAATTTGCTTGAAAAGTCGAGTGACATTGATACCATTTTATTAGGCTGTACTCACTATCCGTTATTGCAGGATAAAATAAAACAATTGCTACCGCAAAATATTGAATTATTAAGTCAAGGAAAAATAGTATCAAAAAGTTTGAAGGATTATTTGTTTCGCCACAGCGAATTAGAATCACTTTGCAGTAAAAATGGAAAATCTGCATTTTACACAACCGATTCCACTGAAATTTTTGATCAGCAAGCTGAAATATTTTATGGTAAAAGGCTTAAAAGCGAATATTTGCATTTAAAGTAATTATTTTTTTGTTTAAAAAAACACATGTCTTTGCCTATAATAATTAACTTTGCCGCTGAATGAAAACAATCGGAATTATTCGTGAAGGTAAAATACCTACTGATTTTCGCACACCCCTTACCCCTATGCAGTGTGTTGAATTAAAGCAAAATTTTCCAGGTACAAAAATTATTGTACAACCATCGCCATTAAGGTGCTATAGCAATGAATCATATTCAAAATTAGGAATAGAAGTAAATGAAGATGTTTCAAGTTGTGATATATTATTGGGCGTAAAAGAAGTTCCAACTTCTGAGTTAATAGCTAATAAAACGTACTTGTTTTTTTCACATACCATAAAAAAACAAGCGCATAATCGTAATTTATTACGCCATATTTTGGAAAATAATATCACGCTCATTGACTATGAAACTTTGCTTTGGGATGCAGGTAACAGAATAATTGGTTTTGGCCGATTTGCAGGATTAGTGGGAACACATTATGCATTTATGATGTGGGGAAAAAAACATGGATTTTATACTTTAAAACCTGCAAACGAATGTGCTGATATTAACGAAATGATTAATCAATATAAGGGCTTGCAGCTTTCTCCAATGAAAATTGTTTTATGTGGAGATGGTCGTGTGGCACATGGTTGTTTAGAACTTTTACGTAAATTAAAAATACATCAAGTTAGTCAAGAAGAGTTCATTGAAAACGATTATAACGAACCAGTTTATGTGCATTTACGTAGTGAAGATTATTATAAAAGAAAAGATGGTAAGGCTTGGGACAAATCAGATTTTTACAAGCATCCTGAAGATTATATCAGTTCATTTGAGCAATATTATCAACGTGCAGATATTATGCTAAATGGCATATTTTGGAAACAAGGAATTCCATTGTTTTTTACTCCACAGGATATGAAAAGTAGTAATTTTAGAATTAAAATAATTAGTGATATCACCTGCGATATTCCCGGCCCAATTCCTTCAACAATTAGAAGTACATCCATTGAAAATCCATTTTATGGCTATAATTCATTTTTAGAAAAAGAAGTGGAAGCATTTCTTCCTAATTCTATTGATGTGCAAGCCGTTGGCAATTTACCTTGCGAACTTCCCATTGATGCTTCCAAAGAATTTGGAGAACAATTAATTAGACATGTTTTACCTTATTTATTGGAAAGCGATAACGAAAATATTATAAAAAACGCAACTATTGCCAGCAATGGTAAGTTGACAAAAAAGTTTGAATACCTGAGCGATTATATAGCATAAATAAATGTTGAATTTTGGATGTTAGATTTTGAATCATGAATTATACAATTCAACATTTAAACAATAAAAACAGTTATGCAGTTAATCAATTAAAATTAATCAATATAACAAATTAAACAAAACAACAACCTTGTAATCTTTAAATCATTACAATTTTGTAATCAAAAACAACATGGCAAGAAGAGGCTTTAACAGCAATAGCACACAAAAAGAAGACGTAGAAAAAGTAAAAGTTTCGAAGGAAAGTTTAAAAGAAGCGTTGGTTTTGTTCAAATACATCAAACCATATAAAGGTAAATTCATTTTCGGATTAATTTTTATTGCTTTATCAGCCATATCAACTTTGGCATTTCCTGTTTTATTGGGAAAAATGATTGATGCCGCATCGCCAGGATTAGCCAACCAATTACCAACTGGAAATTTGCCAATGCAAAACCAATTAGGATTTGATTTAAAAAATATTCATTTCTCTTTGAACACTGTTTTGATATTGATATTTGTTCAGCTTACACTTCAAACTTTGTTTTCGTTTATGCGCATTTATTTATTTACCGAAGTGGGCGAAAAATCATTGGCCGACATGCGTAAAGACTTATACTCAAAACTTTTAACCATGCCCATGAGTTTTTATACCGAGCAAAGAGTTGGTGAATTAAGCAGCCGTATTTCATCCGATTTATCGCAAATACAAGATGCTATTTCCTTAACATTAGCAGAACTTTTACGTGGTTTATTTACATTGGCCGTTGGACTTTCAGTAATCTTTCTTATTTCGGCAAAGCTTGCATTTACTATGCTTGGCGTGGTTCCTGTAATTGCGGTTTTAGCAGTTGTATTTGGAATTAGAATTAGAAAAATGTCACGCAAAGCACAAGATCAATTAGCTGAAAGTGGAACCATTGTAAACGAAACTTTTCAAGGAATTGCCATTGTAAAAGCATTTAGCAGTGAAGCCAATGAAATTAAACGTTATACAAAAAGTATATACAGCGTGGTGGATACAGCTATTTCAAATGCGCGTTACCGTGGTGCTTTTGTTTCATTCATGATTTTCAGTGTTTTTGGAACCATTGCATTTGTAATGTGGGTGGGCGCTAACATGATTCAAAGTGGTACTTTAACCATTGGTGATTTAACCATGTTTGTAATTATTTCGGGTTTTGTGGGTGGAACATTTGCTGGCTTTGCCGATATGTTCAGTCAATTACAAAAAACTTTGGGTGCTACACAACGCGTTCGCGAAATATTAAGAGAAGAAGGTGAAGATGTAAATTTAATAGAAACTCCCATTAACGAAAATTATAAAATAAATGGTGCCGTTGAATTTAAAAATGTAGCATTTGCTTATCCTGGAAGATTAGATGTTACTGTTCTGAATAATATTAATTTAACTGCAGCTAAAGGGCAGCAAATAGCATTAGTTGGACCAAGTGGCGCGGGAAAAAGCACAGTAGCAAGTTTATTGTTACAGTTTTATAAAACTACTGCTGGCGACATTTATTACGATAATAAAAATGTAAATGATATTCCCTTAAGTCAGCTGCGCAAACAATTGGCATATGTGCCCCAGGATGTAATGCTGTTTGGTGGTACTTTATATGAAAATATTGCCTATGGCAATCCAAATTCAACAGAAATGGAAGTAATTGATGCTGCAAAAAAAGCAAATGCCTTAGATTTTATCATGGCATTTCCAGAAAAAATGCAAACCATAGTGGGTGAACGAGGCATTAAACTTTCGGGAGGTCAGCGACAAAGAATTGCAATAGCAAGAGCCATTTTAAAAGATCCTGCTATTCTAATATTAGATGAGGCCACGAGTGCGTTGGATAGTGAAAGTGAAAGTTTGGTTCAAGAAGCATTAGATAATTTAATGCAAAACAGAACCACTTTTGTCATTGCTCACAGACTTTCAACCATTAGAAAAGCAGATAAAATTATTGTTATAGATAAAGGAGTTGTAGCAGAACAAGGCACCCACGATGAGTTAATTAAAACTGATAAGGGTATTTACCGAAAGTTGGTAGATTTACAATTGGAAGGAATCAATTTATTATAAATTCATATTTACTTTAAAAGCGGATGCTTCTTTAAAAACGCCAATTGGTTTTATAAAATCTTGCAATCCATTTTGATTGAATAAATCAATTAAAGCTTGTTGGTTTGCTGGGTTTATGCTGATTAATAATCCTCCACTTGTTTGCGGATCGTTTAAAATTTGAAATGCTTTCATGTCATTTAATCCGCTTACCATTTTTTCATAAGCATTCCAATTTCTATAGGTGTTATCGGGAATTATATTTTTTTGTAAATAGCTAGCTGTAAATTCAAAATAAGGAACATTTTTCCAATCAATTTCCGCTGTTAAATTGGCGCCTTCAGCCATTTCAATTAAATGTCCCAATAATCCAAAACCAGTAATATCTGTCATGGCATTTACACCTGAAAGTTTGGCTATTTCAAAACCTATACTATTTAAAGTACACATACTTTCAATGCAAGTTTTTGCATGCATTTCGTCTTCAATCAAACCGCGTTTAATGGCAGTTCCAATAATTCCTGTTCCTAGTTTTTTGGTTAAAAACAAAACATCGCCATTTTGAGCAGTACTATTTTGCTTTATATTTTCATTGTTTACCAAACCGTTTACAGCCAAACCAAACATGGGTTCAAGGCTATCAATGCTATGCCCGCCGGCAATTGGAATATTGGCTTGCTTGCACACAAACTGCGCACCTTCAATTACTTTAGCAGCTAATTCCAAAGGCAATTTATCAATAGGCCAACCCAAGATTGCATTGGCAAAAATTGGCTTCCCTCCCATTGCATATACATCGCTTAAAGCGTTAGTAGCCGCTATTCGTCCAAAGTCAAAAGCATCATCAACTATGGGCATAAAAAAATCGACAGTACTTACCAATGCTTGTCCGTTTGCCAAGTCCCAAACAGCCGCATCATCGTTGGTCTGGTTACCAACTAATAAGTTTTGGAATACACTTGTTGATTTATTATTGCTTAAAATTTGTTCTAATTTATCAGGAGCAATTTTGCAACCACAACCAGCACCATGGCTGAATTGGGTTAATTTTATAATGGTCATTTGTATTTAATAATGTCTAAAGTGTTTTGGCAAAAATCGTATTCATAAGTTTGGTTGCTAGCTACTATAATGGTGCATTTTCCTATAACTAACTCAATACATTGTTTGTACCATTCAATACCTGCTTGGTCAAAATTACTGCAGGGTTCATCTAATAAAAGCAAATCGGCTTGAGTAGCAAAAGCCAATATTAACTTCACTCTTTGCTTCATTCCACTCGAAAAATATTTAATCATTTTTGCAGTATGGTCCATCAAATTGGCTTGTTCTAAAAGCAAATCAATGTTTATATCCGCACGTTTTTGCTTCATGCTAAAATGAAAATTTATAATTTCTTGTAAAGTTAATTCTTCTGGTAAATCAACATAAGGAGCGGCAAAAGCCATGAATTGCTGCGCATTTTCTTCTATTAATTTATTGTTTAAATAATAGCTAATTTCTCCTTTACTGATGGTGTTATAGTTATACAATATTTGAAGCAAAGTAGATTTTCCACTTCCATTATAACCCACTAAAGCATAAGTTTCACAAGGTTCAAACACATAATCCAAATCAGTAAATATGGTTTGTTTATTGTATCTTTTAGTTAATTTATTTAAAACAATTTGCATGAACTATTTTCCTTTTTTATCTTCATTCCATTGCTTTGCAATGATATCTAATTCATTGAACCAGTCTTCGCCAAACTTTCTAATTAATGGTTCTTTTAAAAATTTGTAAACCGCTAATTTATTTTCATCACCTAAATTACAAGCAGGCTTACAAATATCCCAACGGTGATAATTAACAGCATCAAAACTGCCCACTTTACTTAACCTAATAGGGTATAAATGACAAGAAAGTGGTTTTTGAATACTTGCTTTCCCATCAATATAAGCTTGTTCAATTCCACATTTTAAATAACCTAATTGATCACGAAACGAGAAGTTACATTCGCCAGTTGGCAAACAAGTGGTTACTAAATCGCCATCGGTATCTTTTTCCCAAAAATTATTTTTATCAATGGCAGCAAGGGAAATGGGCGTTAAATAAGGTTTTATGTTTTGTAATTCGCTAGCTAAAATTGCAACTTCTTCTTCAGAAACAGGAGCGCCCGAATCGCCTTCAATGCAGCAAGCACCTTTACAAGCAGCAAGGTTACATATAAAATTTCGTTCCAAAATATCTTCTGAAACAATGGTATTTTCTAATAAAATCATAAATAAAAGCCAAATGTAATATTTTAGCTTAAATGATTTGATAATTTTTTGTTTTATAAATGACTAGTTTATGATGTTGAATGTGTTGCACTAATTCTTTAACAATTTAATTGTTTCAACAAAACCATTTTCATCTGTTAATTGAGCAAAGTATATTCCTGATTTTAAACTTATCATTTCATTAATAATAATAGTATTTTCACCTGAAACACTTTGAATATTTTTAACGTAAACTTCTTTACCAATGGTATTATTTATAGTTAATTTGATAAGTTTGTTCTTTATACTATTGAAACTTAATGTTATTTCATTGGTAAAAGGATTTGGATAAAACAATAATTTTAAAGGTTCATTTGTTGTAATATTTAGGGATGTATTACTGCACATAACTGCATTCAGTTTTTGCCACATTTGATTACAAAAAACCGTAGGCACTTCTACAAATGAACCAGGCGCATCACCCATTCTTACCACTACCAAACCTTTGCTTTTTGAAACACAAAGTATTTGTCCGTTTTTACCTAAAGCAGCATACATATCAGCAGGAGCATTTGGAGCATATGAACCCGGAAATACCGTTTGTAAAGTTGGAACCATGTATGATTTTTTTCCATTTAACCACCACAAATATCCATAAGAAAGATTGATGTTTTGAGATGTATTAGTTGATTGATTGATGTAGTTGGTATCAAAAAGTAAAGTATCTGTATTCCATATACAATTATTTTGATACAGCAATCCAAAACGTGCCATGCTTCTCATTTTACTATAAAACACATTATTAAAATCATTGGTAAACCAAAGTCCCGTAATTCCAGTTTTTAATGACAATTTTGATGAAGTGTAATTATTAATGGTTTTTAAAGTGGCAGTAGTAATTACTTTTTCTAACAAAGTGTATGGCGCATTGTGATAAGCCCACCGAGTTCCTGCATCGGCTTTATATTTTAAACAAAGTTTATCAGTGCAATGATTATTAGACACACCATCATCTAAACCACTTGTCATGGTTAATTGATTAAGAATAGTTATTTTATTTTCTTGTTCTAAAGTACAATCTGTCCAACCATTTCCCAAATATTTTGACGAGGTATCGGTTAATTTTAATAAATTTTCTTCTTGAGCTTTTCCTATTAAAAATGATGTGATGGTTTTTCCAGCTGAAGCCCAATACCAAGCACTATCTTTGGTAAATGTTCCAAAATATTTTTCTAAAACTATTTTACCATCTTTTAAAACCATAAAACCTTTGGTGTTTTCTTGTTCTAAAAAACTATAAAGTGAATCTATTTTTGGTAAACACCAACCTAAAGAATTTGGAGAAATGGTATCCCAATTTGCAGTAAAACTTAAAGGCGGAAAGTATAACTTTTGAGCCTTTGAATATTCACTAATTATTAATAAAGAAATTGATAACAGTATAATTCTTCTATTCATGTTTTTTGTTTTTAGGAGTAAAAACTTATTAAATGGTTTAAAATATTTATATTTTCTTGCCAAATTAATTTAAACACTTAAATACTTAAACACTTATAACTAATCCTCAATATTACTTTCAAAATCAAACTGGTAAAGTGGATCTATAGGCGAATTTATATCTACTTTTATTAAGTCTTTTAAAATGCCATTTTTCAAGCCATAAACGCAACCATGAAGCATGAGTGGTTGATTGGTGTGCCAAGCTTTTTGAACAATAGAAGTTTTAACTAAATTATTTACTTGTTCTATAATATTTAGTTCCACCAAAGCATCGGTTTTATCTTCAATATTTTCAATTTTATTAAGCGTATCATTGTGTAATCTATAAACGTCTTTTATGTTTCTAAGCCATTTATTTAATAACCCAAAATGATGGTTTGTAATAGCGGCTTTTACTCCACCGCAACCATAATGACCACAAACTATAATGTGTTTTACCTTTAAAACCTCCACCGCATATTTTAATACACTCAGCATATTTAAGTCAGTATTTACTACTAAGTTGGCAATGTTTCTATGTACAAATATTTCGCCTGGTTCGGTGTTTGTAATTTCATTTGCAGGCACACGGCTATCGGAACAACCAATCCATAAAAACTCAGGTTTTTGAATGTCTGCTAAATTTTTAAAATAATCTTTATCTAAATCTGTTTTATCACTTACCCACGATTTGTTTTGAAGCAATAATTTTTCGTATTCGTTCATTATAATTTAGTTAAATTTCTTAAAATATGGGTTTGGACTTGATACTGAAATTTTCTTATCGACAGTAATTTTTTTGTATTGCGCCATCAAAATAAATTCATCTAATATTTCAATAATATCATTATCAATATATAATGCAGCCGTTCCATCTATAATTACATACGATTCATTGGGCATTTGTTCTAAGTGATTACGCAAAACGGCTTTATTCAAAAAAGAAACATTTCCTTTTAATCGAATCAAATAATTGTTTTTATCAATGGTAACAGATACCGATCTTTTATAGCTATTTTTTACAATGAAATAAATAGAACTCAACAAACCTATAGCAACTCCGGTTAACAAGTCGGTAAAAACTATAGCAATAACAGTTATAATGAAAGGAATAAACTGGTCGAAACCATTTTTATACAGCTCTTTATACAAAACTGGTTTTGTTAATTTATAACCAACAAAAACCAATAATACTGCTAAGCTTGACAAAGGTATTTGATTCAAAACTTTGGTTAAAACTAAAACACAAACCAATAATAATAAACCATGTAAAATAGCCGACATTTTAGTTTTGCCACCGGCAACAATATTGGCACTGCTCCTAACAATAACAGCGGTTATTGGTAAGCCACCAATTAATGCCGAAATGGTATTACCAGCTCCTTGAGCTATCAATTCCTTACTGGTTGGGGTAAATCGTTTTTGTGGATCTAATTTGTCGGTAGCTTCTATACTTAATAAAGTTTCTAAACTGGCCACAATGGCTATTTTAAAGGCAATAAATATTACACTTATATTTAAAATTTGTGTAAAATCGGGCGAGTTAAAATTATCTTTACTTAATATATTTGGTATTTGAACCAAATGTTCGTTTTCTAAAGCAATTGCGGGAAATAACAAACCTGTAATTATACTAGTAGCTGTACCAATTAAAACGGCAACCAATGAAACTGGTAGCAATTTAAAAAGCATCATTTTTTTAAATTGTTCTTTATCTCCAAAATACAACACAAGGAAAGTAACAAAACTTACCAAAATTGCTGCGGGTGTTATTCTATCAAACAAGTGCAGTAATTCAGAAAAAGTATTTTGGTGGTCAATTTGAATAAACGATTCATCGCCTTCAAAATCTACGTCATAACCAACGGCATGTGGCAATTGTTTAAAAATCAAAATAATTCCAATGGCAGCAAGCATCCCTTTTATAACCGATGAAGGCACAAAGTTTCCAATGATTCCAGCTCCTATTAAGCCTAATATTAACTGAATAATTCCTGCAATAAAAAGTGCTGTTAAAAACACTTCAAAGCTTCCTAATTGCTGAATAGCGGTTAATACAATTACAGTTAAACCAGCAGCCGGTCCGCTCACACTGGTATGTGATCCACTTAAATAGCCAACTATTATTCCACCACAAATTCCAGCTATAATTCCAGCAACTAAAGGTGCGCCCGATGCCAATGATATTCCTAAACACAATGGCAAAGCAATAAAAAACACCACAATAGATGATGAAATGTCTGACTTAAATGTTTCTTTTGATATCATGTTTTTTTAATTTGTTCAAATATAGTTTTAGTAATGTATTTGGCAAAAAAAAGAAAATATTATTCTTGAAAATAATTTTTGAAATTAGTTTTATTAAATTAGAAAAACTTAATATTGAACCTCTTATTTCAAGTATCCATTTCGGTCGTTGAGCTTGTCGAAACGATGGTAACACTAGTCCGATAGCTATTGGAATAGTTCTGTTATTTGTAACTTGTCTAAATGAAACAAATTAAAACAATGAAGAAACCAATAATTTTTATACTGTTATTTATTTTGAAATTGAATGGATTAAATGCCCAAAGTATTTGTTTCAATCCAATGTTTGGTGGAAGTAAATTGGAGTTAAATAAACAATATTTTATAGTAAATTCCACTGATAGTATTCAAATAGAAACGCTCAAATTTTATATATCAAACATGGAGTTTTATAATACCGAACAATTGGTATTTAAAGAAAAAAATAGTTTTCATTTAATAGATGCTGAAGATAGTACAACATTCAATTTGATGATTAATTTAGAACCAAACATAAACTTTAACCAAATAAAATTCAATATTGGCATTGATAGCATTACTAATTATGGTGGCGCAATGGGTGGCGATTTAGATCCAACAAAAGGAATGTATTGGACTTGGCAAAACGGTTATATTAATTTTAAAATAGAAGGAAAAAGCAATTTGAGTATTGCTAAAAGCAATGACTTTGTGTTCCATTTGGGTGGTTATCAAAATGAATTTAGCACTCTACAAACCATTCAATTACCCGTTCAAAATAGTCAAGTTATTCCAATAAACATGGCCATTGATAAATGGATATATGAAATAGATTTAGCTAAACAAAACCATATCATGTCGCCAAGTAAAGAGGCTGTAATACTTTCCAATAAACTTTCTGCCATTTTTAGTGTTACTAAATAAATGAAAATAAAAACAATTGTTATTGGTTTCATTATTGTCCTATTATTTGCTTTTGCGAGTGCTGATAAATCATTGTTTACCACACCCAAAAACTGGCCAAAACCTGCTTATAATTTTAAGAAAAATCAATTAACAGATTCAAAAATATTATTGGGAAGGGTATTGTTTTACGATCCAATTCTCTCAAGGAATAATACCATTTCGTGCGCTAATTGTCATTCGCAATATACTGCATTTACACATGTAGACCATGCCTTGAGTCACGGAATAGACGATAGAATTGGCACTAGGAATTCGCCTGCGTTAATGAATTTAGCATGGCATCAATCATTCATGTGGGATGGTGCTATTAATCATTTAGACATGCAAGCTTTAGCCCCTATTAGTCATCATGACGAAATGGATGAAAACATTAAACATGTAATAGAAAAGCTAAAAGCTTCTAAAATTTATCCATTGCTATTTTACAATGCTTTTAATGATAGTACTATTACTGGCGAAAATACATTGAAAGCCATTTCACAATTCATGTTAATAATGGTAAGTGCTAACTCTAAATACGATAAGGTAAAACGCATGGAAGATTCGTTTACCAAGCAAGAAGAAAATGGTTATAGGTTATTTAAACAAAACTGTGCTTCATGCCATACAGAACCATTATTTACAAATAGGGAGTTTGAAAACAATGGAATTCCAATTGATAGTTTGTTAAATGATATTGGTAGAAAAAGAATTACTCAAAACGACCAAGATTATTTGAAATTTAAAGTGCCAACATTACGAAATATTGAGTTTTCGAATCCTTATATGCACGATGGACGTTTTAAAAGAATTTTTGAGGTAATTAATCATTATACCAATATTCAAAAAAGTAAAACATTGGCCAAGCAGCTACAAAAACCAATCATACTTTCCTCTAATGAAAAGGTAGATTTAACAGCATTCTTGCTTACTTTAACAGATAAAGATTTTTTGTTTAATCCAAAATTTAGTTTTCCTAAGGAAGTGCTTTTAAAATAGCTACTGGCAAATGGCATCTAGCTTCTAGCATTTTCATACTTCAAAACGCTCATCTCCCATTGTCCATTGCCCAGTGCCCAGTGCTCACTTCATACTTAATAATTCATAATTCAAAAATTACTCTGTTTCGTAAATAATTAAACCCGTTCTAATTTTAGGCTCTATCCACGTAGATTTTGGAGGCATAATTAAGTTTTCGTCAGCTATTTGTTTTATTTCCTCAATGCTTGTTGGGAATAAAGTTATTGCTAAATCAAAATCTCCGCTATCCACAGCACTTTGTAATGGCAACAATCCCCTACTTCCATCCAGGAAATTTAAACGTTTGTCGGTTTTACTATCGCTAATATTAAATATGCGTTTTAAAATAAATTCTTCTACAATGCTTACATCCAAATTTGCTAATGTCCCTTTTAGTTCTGCTTTGAATTCCGCTTTCAATGTTAAATCATACGCATCGTTGTTTAAATAAATACCAAATTCCTGCTTTTCTAATGGCTGCACTGGTATATGTCCGCTTGGCATAATGTTAAAAAATTGACCAATTTTATCCATAAAATCATCCGCATTTACCACCGCTTCATCTTTTACCAAACGATGGTATTCAAAAATGTGAAGCTTGTTAAATGGGATTAAACAAACCGGAAAAAAATTAAATAATTCTGAGCCATCGTAATCAACTTTTTTAGCCCTTTTGTTTTTAGCAAAAGTAGCACTGCCGCCACTTCTATGATGTCCATCGGCAATGTATAAATGATTGATTTGTGCAAACGCATGTTCTATTTTTGCCAAATCAGCTACATTGTTCACTGGCCATAAATTATGTTTTATTTGGTCTTGACTTATAAAATTATATTCGGGTGCATGGCTATGAATGGTTCGGTAAATCACCTCTTCTATATCGCTATTATCGGGATATGTTAACAGGATGGGATTTCCTAAACCACTAAAAAATTCAATATGTTCCGCTAACTCATTTTCCTTTTCGGTAATGGTGTTTTCATGTTTTAAAATAACGTTATTATTATAATCATCAATGGAGGCCGCGGCAATTAAAGAAGTGTAAGCCACACTTCCTTTTATTAATCTGTAAACATAATAATGAGGTTCCGTATCTTTGATTAACACTTGTTCGGCTTTGAATTTATTTAAGTATTCTAAACCTAATGGAAAGTGTTTAGCCGGATTTTTCTTTTCGCCTTTAAAATGTAAAGTTGGCTTTACCACATGCAAATAGCTGTATGGATTACGCATTATTTCATGCAATGAAAGTTCGCGTAAACTACTGTCGTAACTGGGTGCGGATACTTGTGCTGCTTTATCGCGAGCTGGACGCAATGCAGCAAAAGGTTTTATTATAGCCATAGATTTATTTTATCCCTGCAATAATATTTTTTTTTGTTGACATTGGCAGTTGATAGTTGTTAGGGATTTAAGATTTTTGTATATTATGGATCACAGCAACTTGTTAAATGTAAAAATTTCAATATTTTATGTATCCTATATTGAAGCACGTTTTATAAAGCAACTCACACATTCACAATTTTATTTTATGAGGATTACTATGTAATTTTATAACATTTATTATTAATTTTATAAAACATTTTAATAATATCATAACAAAATTGTATTAAAATTATATTTAATTTGCTGGACAGGAATTATAATTTATGATAAACCAGCTTACAAAAAATCAAATTAAAAATTGTACTTTAGTAGTATTGCTATTTGCATCAAGCACTGCATTTAGTCAAAGTTACAATAACCTTTGGATTCCAGATACCCTTTCAGGAACTGCTTTTAACTTAAATATAAAAGACACATTTGCTCAAATAGTAAATACTGGAAATCAAACCATAACAGGTGGTATAAATGGTAAAATTTGGGGGCCAACTTTGTTTTTTAATAAAGGCGATGTAGTTCACATGAATGTAAAAAATGGCTTGAATGATTCTACAACCATTCATTGGCATGGTATGCATTTACCAGCTGTAATGGACGGTGGACCACATCAAATTATTCCTCCAGGAACTGTTTGGCAACCATATTGGGAAGTAAAAAACAATGCTGCAACATATTGGTATCACCCACATTTGCACGAAATGACCATGGAACAAATTACCAAAGGTATTGGTGGATTAATCATAGTTAGAGATGAAATAGAATCGAAATTGGCATTACCAAGAACCTATGGAGTAGATGACATTCCTTTAGTATTAACAGATAGAGATTTCAATACATCTAACCAATTTGTTGCAGTTCCTTATGGCGATACCATGATGGTAAATGGAACATTGCGTCCGCAGTACAATATACCTGCACAAGTTATTCGTTTTAGAATATTAAATGCTGCCATTGAACGTTCATATAACTTAGGATTTAGCGATAATAGAACATTCCAAATTATTACCTCAGATGGTGGTTTATTAAATGCACCAGTTCCAGTAACTCGTTATTTATTACATGCTGGTGAACGTGTTGAAATTTTGGTAAATTGTGGAGCTGATATAGGTAAATCATTAGATTTAAAAGCGTATAATTCTACTTTAGGAAATTTTGTAGCAGGTGGTGAGGCTTTTGTTAACGGGCCTTTTGGAAACGCATTGGGTAAAAAAGATTTCAATATTGTTCACTTTAATATTGTTACTCAAAACAACAATTCCATTACAACCATTCCAACTGTATTAACCAACAATGTATTGTTAAAAGAAGCTGATGCAATGATTACCAGAAAGCTTACCATTAGCGATAGTTCAGGAGTTACCAAACCAGTAATATTAGGACCAAATGCATTTATAATCAACCATAAATTATTTGATAT
>CAISTO010000190.1 GCA_903888395.1 uncultured Bacteroidota bacterium
ATTTTAAAAAAACTTACTGTAATGGTAGATGCTAAAATACTTAAGAGTAAAAAAATCATTGATTGTTTTTTGTTAATTTTAATTGGCTAAAAGTACATTCATCATTACACCATCAATGTCTTCTTGTTGAATTTTATTGCCATATATAAGTGGTGCTTTTATTCCATCATTAATAGTTTTTGGTGAAGTAAAAATGATTGCTTCATCCCATATTTTATTGGCAATAATAGCATTTAATAATTGTGTTCCACCTTCTATAACTACGCTTTGAATTTTAAGTTTATATAATTCATTCAGCATTTCGTTTAACCAATCTTTTTCAAAATCTAATTGAATATATGTGAGGTTATGTTCTGACTCTTTTTGATCAGAGGTAAATACGATGGTGGGTTCACTTTTGTCAAATAATTTCAAATCATGCGGCAAACGCAAATTTCTGTCAAGTACTATTCTTGTTGGGTTTCTGCCTGTCCATTCTCTTGCATTTAATGCTGGATTATCAAACAAAGCGGTGTTTGTGCCAACCATAATTGCATCTTCTTGTGTTCTCCATCTGTGTATCAATCGTTGTACAATTCTATCGGTAATATGGCGTTGAATTTCAAATTCAGCTGCACTTATTTTAGTAGCATCAGGAGCAATATAACCGTTAAAAGTTTGCGCCCATTTTAAAATAATGTATGGCTTTTGTTGCGTTATATATTTAATAAAACGCCTGTTTAAAAATTGGCAATCATCTTCTAAAATTCCCACTTCCACTTCTACTCCTGCAGCTTTTAGTTTTTGAATTCCTTGTCCTGCAACTTTTTTAAATGGGTCAATCATTCCTATCACCACTTTTTTTATTTTATTTTCAATAATATAATCGGCACAGGGTGGAGTTTTTCCAAAATGATGACAAGGTTCTAAATTAACATAAAGGGTTGCTGTTGGTAATAAATGCTTTTGTTTTACTGAATTTATAGCATTTACCTCCGCATGTAATTCGCCATATTTCATGTGCCAACCTTCACCAATAATGGTGTTGTTATGAACTATTACACAACCCACCAAAGGGTTTGGCGATACTGTTCCAGCGCCATTTTGCGCAAGCTCAATACAGCGCTGCATATATATATGGTGTGTTTTCAATTGGTTTGCAAAATAAAGAATTTTAATACGTTATTACCTTTAATTATGATTTGACTTTTTAAATAGCCAATTCGATAGTTGGATCCCAATAATGTGAACTAAAATTTTGAATTTTATCATCCACTATCGTGATTCCCTCGGCTTCTAAACTTTGCTGCATAGCATTGCCACCAAAATGAATTTTTCCCGTTAACATTCCATTTCTATTTACCACTCGGTGAGCCGCAATTTTTGGAATTAATTGGTGGCTAGCATTCATGGCATAGCCAACGGTTCTGCTGCTTTTGGCGCTTCCCAAATATTTTGCTATTGCTCCATAACTGGTTACTTTTCCATAAGGAATTTGCCTAACTACGTCAAATACATTTTCAAAAAAAGTATATTTGTTTTCCATTTTTAAGCCAATTTTTGAAAGGCTTTTATCCATCTATCCGGAATTTCATCAGTCAATGCTATTTCATAATCACTGTAATTGCAAGGCACCATAAACGAACCTTCTTGCTCATTTCTGTTTTTTGGATATGGTACCTCCATCCACCACCTGTCGCTCATTTTGTTTTTATAAAATGTAATGTCGTAAGTGCTTTGAATACTGGTATAATATACCATAAAATCATTGCTATCTTTATTTGGATATTCGCTTTTTCTGTTATTATAACCATCAATAAAATACCACAACATTTGTGCTGAAAGTTGACTAGTTAAATTGTTTAAATCGTGACTTGGATTCACGTTATAAATCCCAAAACTTTTTAAATCATCGCTCATTCCAGCATAGCGTGCTAATTGGCATGCTTCTTCGCCTGTAAAACCATTTGCCGAAGGAGAATTTTGCCCATGTGCATCGGCTGCTTTTATAACCGACATGTTTATAGCCATCATATCGGCATTTCTGCAAAATGGTTCTATATCTTGAATTTTATTTCTAAAAAGACCTAACCTCAGCATATCAAAATTCATGTTTTCAAAAGCATCGTAACTTTCAGGTTCTACAAAATAACTTTGATGCCCAATATGGGCAATATTGAATAAATAATTTTTAGGGTGAGCAATAATTCTACTTAAATATCCACTTTGCAATTCATTGTTATCATCATATTTTAAAGCCACTCGCGCGTCTGCTATGAATACATTCATGTTAAAATGTGTTTCTTCATAAGCGGCATATTGTTGGTAAATAAAATCTTCGCTAGCACCAATAATTAAACATAAAACCTTTTGTTTTAAAAGTGTTGCAATGGTTTGCTTTAAGGCAAAATAAGTGTCGCTTATGGTGTTTCCAGGTATAATATTTCCCAAATCAATTATTTGTAAATCATTTCGGTGTTTTATTAATTGATAAAATTCTAATCTAATGGCATCTGCAGCCTTTGCCGAACCAGTAAAATTTGAATGCAATCTGTCGTCACAAACGCCAATAATAGCTAATTGATAATTAGCTAAATTTTCAATTGTTTCGGCAGCAAATGTGGTAGAATAATAAATACTTCTTTGGCTACAATTGACTTTTAATTGTTCAATGATATGATTTGGTATTGGCTTTAAAAACTCCATGATTTTTATAAATTTATTTTATTTGAAAAATAGTTCTAACTATTTGCTTCAAAAATCATTAATTTGTTGGCATATAAAATAAACATATCCACAAACAGTGATTTTAGTAAGCGGTTCAACAGGATTTTTAGGTGCTCATATAGCTTGTAATTTGCTATTGCATAGCAAAAAAGTAAAGCTAATAAAGCGCAGTACAGCTAGTTTAGCTGAATTCGATAAAATATTTAATTATTATTTTAAACATTATGATCCGCAAGCAAAAGAAGCTTTATTTCAAACAATTGTTTGGGTTGAAGCCGATATTTTAAATATTCCTCAGTTAGAATCAGCGTTTTTAAATGTTACTGAAGTTTATCATTGCGCTGCAATGGTTAGTTTTGTGCAAGCCGATAAATCAATAATGGAAAAAACCAATATTGAAGGAACAGCAAATATGGTCAACTTAGCTTTGCTTAATAAGGTTGAAAAATTCTGTTTTATTAGTTCAATTGCTTCCATTGGAAGAAGTATAAATGGAGCTACCATTGACGAAAATTGTAAATGGGAAAACAGTAAATTAAATAGCAATTATGCCATTAGTAAATACCGAGCCGAAATGGAAGTTTGGCGTGGAAAAGAAGAAGGATTAAATGTTTGTATAGTCAATCCGGGTGTTATTTTGGGTTATGGTGATTTTACCAAAGGTTCCATTGTTTTGTTTGATTCAGTTTATAAAGGTTTACCTTTTTATACCAATGGAATCAATGGATACGTAGATGTACAAGATATTAGCAAGGTTTGTTATCAATTAATGGAGCAAAATATATTTGGACAACGGTATATTTTATGCAGCGAAAGTATCAGTATAAAAACATTGTTTTACAGCATTGCAAAGCACTTAGGTGTAAAAGCTCCCAAAACTTTAATTACTCCATTGATGGGCGAAATTGCTTGGCGTTTATTTGCCATTGTTAGGTTTTTAAAACTTTCAAAATTTAGTTTAACCAAAGAAACAGCTCATGCTTCGCAAAAGCAATATTTTTATAATAACAGTAAAATATGTTTGGCTTTAAACTTTAATTTTAAGCCCGTTGAACAAACTATCAAAGAGGTTTGCCATCAATTTGCGTTGGATATAGAAGAGAAATAAATACATTTTTATAAAGAATTCAAGCTATGATTATTCAATTTAAGCACAAAGAAAAAAATTACGAAGCTAATTTGTCAATGCCTTTCGATTTGTCGATTCCATTGTTTAGTGGTGCTCACAATCCAAATGCATTTTACATCGATAATCCATTATTTGAGCCAGTAAAAGTTGGAACATTTGTAGGTTCAGTTTTAGAAGGTGGCGCTTGTAATTGTGAAAATTTAAAACTGAATGCGCACGGAAATGGAACACATACAGAATGCGTTGGACATATCAGTAAAGAGCGTATTACCATCAATCAAACATTAAAGAATTTTTTTGCCATTGCACAAGTTATTTCGGTGCTAACGCAACAATTAGAAAATGGCGATAATTTAGTAACTCACCAAAGCATTGCAAAGCATTATAATCCCATGGCTGATGCAGTAATCATTCGTACTTTACCTAATAACGATTCAAAGAAAATAAATCAATATTCAGGGAATAATCCTACTTATTTGGAGCCAGCATTAGGCGAATTTTTGGCCAATCAAAATGTCAAACATTTGTTAGTTGATTTACCCTCGGTAGATAGGGAAGAAGATGGTGGTGCTTTGGCAACTCATCATGCCTTTTGGCAATATCCAACTAATACTAGATTAGATGCTACCATTTCAGAATTAATTTTTGTAAATAATGAAATTGCAGATGGCTTTTATTTATTGAATTTGCAAATTGCTTCCTTTGAAAGTGACGCAAGTCCGAGCAAACCTGTATTGTATAAAATAAAAGAATTATAAGCAAATTAGCTCCTTATCAGTTAAATAAGTTTTAAAGTTTTTCCAAGTGATAAAAAATGCGGTGAAGTAAAATATTTTTTTATATTTGCACCCCTAATCGCATAAAGGTATCGTGGCCGAGCGGCTAGGCAAAGCTCTGCAAAAGCTTGTACATCAGTTCGAATCTGATCGATACCTCTAACAAAAAAAGCTCCAATTTGGAGCTTTTTTTGTTGCTTAATATTTTTATTCCAATACACAATACAAACCATAAAAAACAATGCTTGCACCAATGGAAGTAACTCCATAAAGTATATAATTGTAAGTGTCGTTCATGCTTGGCATTATTAAATTGCTGATGCAGCCACCAAGTAAAATAATAGCTCCAAGTGCCATAAATTTAAAGCCTCTTTTAGTTCTTCTTTCCGAAATTTCTTTTTTATTGTTATCGGCTATAATTTTAGCATCTATGATTTCAACTTCAAAATTTTCCATTTTTATATTTTTTATATAACAAACATATATAAAAAAATGAAATAACAAACATTTGTCATAAAAAACGAAAGAAATTTTTGACTAGCTATATTTCAAAGCAATCATTATATATAATAAGTAATGAAATAATAAAAAAAATTGGAGCTTTTCTGTTTTTATAAAATATTAAACGCCACCAAATTTCTCCCGCCATAATTGGTTGAATGATTTTTCCTCAATTTTCGGAAATTCTCTTTCAGTTCCCCAATTGTTTTTATAAAGTTGCTTAAATGTAAAGTTTTTTAAACTAGCAGAACGGTTTAAATTTTTACGACTTAACATGGCTTTTGTCCAAGTGTACCAAGCTAATTTTTCACTTGTAGATTCAACGCCAAGATTCACCGCATCTCTGCGATTTCTTATTATGTGATTACTAATTTCTATTTTAACCGGACATACATCATTGCATTTTCCGCAACTTGTACTGGCATTACTTAAGTGAATATTTTCTTTTAA
>CAISTO010000191.1 GCA_903888395.1 uncultured Bacteroidota bacterium
AAAAAAGCAGAAATTGAATTTGAAGAATTTGGCAAAAAAATGATCGTATTGAAATTTGCTAAATTGAAGCTACTTTAACTATTTTTCCACTTTTTTATAGCTGTAAATCACTACAAACAATAGAACATTGAACATTTTGATAAATTTTGTTGATAGCTTTGTGATAAAAGTTTAGATTGCGACATTATATTTGAAATAGAAAAAAAATAGCATGCAATCAGAAGTTAACATATGGACTATAGTCAAAAGCTTATTACACAAATATGATTGTGTAATAGTTCCAGGCTTAGGCGGATTCATAGCGCACCAAGAAAGTGCAGTTATTGATCCGGTTTCTATGGTTATCATTCCACCTTCGAAGCATATTACTTTTAATGCTCAACTATTAATTAACGATGGTTTGTTAGCTTCTCATATAGCTGATTACTTAAAAATTGATTATGAAGATGCAATAAAAATGATAGAGTCTGAAATTGTTAATTTCAATCAAACATTGAAAAGCAAAAGTC
Source organism: uncultured Bacteroidota bacterium (assembly GCA_903888395.1). GTDB lineage: Bacteria > Bacteroidota > Bacteroidia > UKL13-3 > UKL13-3 > JAAFJM01. Next base: position 510 of record CAISTO010000191.1, read on the forward strand.
AGTTTCAAATAGAAGGTTTAGGAAATTTCACACAAAATGTTGCTGGTAATTTAATATTCACGCCAGAAAAAAATGCTAATTTTTTAAACCAATCATTTGGATTAGCTCCAGTAAAATTAAATCAGGCGAGTACATTAAAAACTACTAGGATTATTCAATCTGAAGAGGTTTTAATTAAACCCAATATATCAGATAAAAAAACAAATATTTTAAATTTAGGCGTTGAAAATAAAAATTCGAAAATAAAACCTGAATCATTAAAAAACAAAAGACCAAGAAGAAGCAGAAATGGTTTAACTTTTACTGCTATTGGAACCTTTTTAGTATTGATTTTAGGATTAAACGCATACATTTTTTTACAAGAAGGAAATTTAACTCCAATTAGGAATAAATTTGATGAATTGAATTTAGGAATAAAAATAAAATCAATTTTAAATGAAAATAATTTTGGTGAAAATTCAAATAATAATATTGAAATAAATAAAAAAAGTTCAACAGAATTATTAGCTGTTTACAATCCTGAAAACATTGAAAAAACAGTAAAATTTAATACTGAATTATTTCCTGTAAATTCAAAAACCATTGAATTTCATTTATTCGATAGTTTATTTTGTTTAGAAAATTCAACTCTTGAATTATTACAAGATACAACTACAATTATTGCTTTAGATTCTAACTTAATAACAATTGAAAATATTATTTCAACTACTTCAAATACAGTAGAGCCAAATACTTATTATATCATTGCTGGAGCATTTAAAAATGAAAATATAGCAATAAATTTATCAGAGGAATTAAGTAGAGAAGGATTTATAAATTCAGAGGTAATTATAAATCCTAGGGCTAAATCAAAACATCTGAAATATTTTGTAACCTATACAAAAATGAATGATTTTGACAAAACTACAAATGAGTTATATTTAATCAATGAAAATGAGAATTCAGATGCATGGATTTTTATCAGTAAATAAAAAAAATCTTCTTCTCTTTTAATAGTATCATTGCCATCTATGAGTGTAATTGAATCAACTGACAATGACAATATAACTTTTAACCTTGCCAGTGATTTAGTAAAAAACACCAATATTAGTTTGTTTTTAACTGGAAAAGCAGGAACAGGAAAAACCACCTTTTTAAAACATATTCAAAACACCTGTAACAAACGTTTGGTTGTTGTTGCGCCAACTGGTGTGGCCGCAATCAATGCTGGTGGAGTAACCATGCATTCCTTTTTTCAATTGCCATTTCTTCCTTTTATAAAAGATGCAAACCATGGATTTGGACAAGTAGAATGTGTCAATAAATTTACTCATTTTAAAAATGTAAAATTTAACCGTGAAAAAATAGATTTACTCCTAGAACTCGACATGCTTATCATAGATGAAGTAAGTATGTTAAGAGCCGATATGCTTGATTGTATTGACGAAACTTTAAAATATTACAGACGCAATCAATTACCATTTGGTGGCGTACAAGTTTTATTAATTGGCGATATGTTTCAATTGCCTCCGGTAACCAGTGAAAATGAATGGACACTCATGAGTCAATATTATAAAAGTCCATTTTTTTTTAGCTCTGAGGTATACCAACAATTAAATCCTGCGCATTTAGAATTAAATAAAATTTACCGACAAAAAGAAGAGCGTTTTATTAATTTACTGAATAATATTAGGCATAATAATATGGATGATTACGATTTTGAATTACTTCAAGAACGTTATGATCCTGAAGCCGCAAGATACCAAGATGGCTTAATTACATTAACAACTCATAATCGCACAGCCGATAATATGAACCAACAAAAGTTGGCCGAAATTGAATCGGAAGCCATGGTATTTGAGGGTGAAATAAATGGCGACTTTAACGAAAAAGCTTTACCAGCAGAAAAGGCATTGAATTTGAAAGAAGGAGCCCAAATTATGTTTATAAAAAACGATTTGGAAAAACGCTATTTCAATGGAAAACTTGCCAAAATTAAACGAATTGCTAAAGATGAAATTATAGTAGAATTTGAAGATGGTAATGAACTAAAAATTGAAAAGGAAACTTGGAAAAATATTCGTTATAATTTAAACCGAGACGAAAATCAAATAGAAGAAGAAGAAATTGGTAGTTTTAAGCAATTTCCAATCAGATTAGCTTGGGCCATTACCATTCATAAAAGTCAAGGTTTAACATTTGATAAATTGGCAATTGATGCGGGTGCTTCATTTGCTGCCGGCCAAGTTTATGTGGCTTTGAGTAGATGCCGTACTTTTGATGGCCTAACTTTATTGAGTAGAATTTATCAAAACAGTATCTTAAGTGATGAGCGAATTGTTCAATTTTCATTGAAACAATCGAGTGAGCAAAAGTTAATGGATGAACTTGAAGATGCTAAATTTGAATTCAGTTTATCGCAATTATATAAAACTTTTGATTTACGAAAAGTGGTAAAAGAATATACTTTATTTGAGGCTTATACTGCTACCAAACAAATTCCTGATAAAGAAGAAACCTTGCAACATTTGTCGGCTATGATTAGAAATTTAAACGAGCATAGAATTGTAGCTGATAAATTTAAAATAAAAATAGAGCAAATTATTAAACAAATGCCCATTGATGAAAATCTTTTGAGCGAAAGAGTAAAAAGTGCCAAAATATATTTTGCGCAAAGAATATTAGACGATGCTTTTAAACCATTGCAAAGCATAGAAAATGATTTAAAACCAAAGGCAAAAACCAAGCAATTTATTGCCAATTTACAAAAAGTAAAATCGTTTACATGGAAACGAATTCATGACATAGAAACTGCCGCTTTAGGTAGTTTTGATTTGAGCATTAATGCCATTGATAAACCTGTAGATGTTAGCATTTCAACTGCTCAAAAAGCAGTAAAAGTAAACACAAAAGAAGAAAGCTTTAAATTATATAAAGAAGGAAAAACCATTGAGGAAATTGCTACATTCAGGGGAATGGCATCTTCAACAATTGGTGGACATTTGGCTCATTACGTAGATTTAGGTGAGCTTGATGCACTTGATTTTGTTAGTCAAGAAACAATACAATTGGTAGAAAAATTAATTGCCGAAGGCAAAGAAAGATTTGGTGAATTAAAAGCTGAATTACCTGAAGAAGTTACATACGACCAATTAAGAATGGCAGTTGCCTATTTAAAGAATAAAAAATAAATAAACTTTTTAAAACTTAAATGATGATCAAAAAAATAGTAAGTTATTTAACCTTTTGGAAAAAAGACGAAGCTAATAAAACAGCGAACTTTAACTTAAAAGCAATGCATAAAATCAATAAAATTTCAATTTTTATGTTCCTGCTTGCAGTAGTATTTTTATTAGTAAGATATTTGATTGCAATTTTTTAAATAATAAAACAGTTTGACGCCTTTCAAACGCAAATAATTTTAAAAATTAGTTCCTTTTTATTTTACTAAAAACTTTGTCAAAGTTTAAAACTTTGACAAAGTTGAAAAGAAATTAACCGTCTGACGCCTTGCCAAAGCTCTGTCCTTGCTCAATCGTCTGACGGAAGTTAAACCATCTCCCCTAATTCTTCATCAATTTCTGAAATGATGATGTCTTTTTCTATTCTCAAATTATTGATAATAAAAGCTTGTCTATCCATGGTGTTTTTACCCATGTAATATTCCAATAATTTTTGAATGGTAATATCTTGGTTTAACAACACTGGTTTTAAGCGCATATCGCTGCCAATGAACAAACCAAACTCATCCGGACTGATTTCTCCTAATCCTTTAAATCGGGTAATTTCTGGTTTACCTTTTAGTTCTTGAATGGCTTTTTGTTTTTCATCTTCACTGTAACAATAAATGGTTTTTTGTTTGTTCCTAACCCTAAACAATGGCGTTTCCAATATGTATAAATGTCCGTTTTTAACTAAATCAGGAAAAAACTGCAAAAAGAAAGTCATAATTAACAAACGAATATGCATTCCATCCACATCGGCATCGGTAGCAATTACAATTTGATTATAACGCAAATCGTCTATTCCTTCTTCAATATTTAATGCATGTTGCAATAAATTAAACTCTTCGTTTTCATACACTACTTTTTTGGTTAAACCATAGCAATTGAGTGGCTTTCCACGCAAACTAAATACAGCTTGTAACTCTACATTTCGGCTTTTGGTAATGCTTCCGCTTGCACTGTCTCCTTCGGTAATAAACAGCGTAGTGTCAAACTTTTTGTCGGTATTATTATCGTTGTAATGCAGCCTGCAATCGCGTAATTTTTTGTTATGTAAATTTGCTTTTTTAGCGCGTTCATTTGCTATTTTCCGAACACCTGCAATTTCTTTTCTTTCCCTTTCACTTTGCATAATTCTTTTCAGAATTGCATCAGCAGTTTCAGGATGTTTATGTAAAAAATCGTCCAATACTTTTTTTACATAATCAACTATAAATTGCTTTAAACTTGGACCGTCAGGAAAAATAGAGGTACTTCCCAATTTGGTTTTAGTTTGACTTTCAAAAACTGGTTCTTGAATCCTTACACTAATAGCTGCAATGATACTTTGACGCATGTCACTCAAATCGAATTCACGTTTAAAAAACTCACGCAATGTTTTGGCATAAGCTTCTTTAAAATAATTCAAATGCGTTCCGCCCATGGTAGTATGTTGACCGTTTACAAATGAATAATATTCTTCACCATATTGATTCTCGTGTGAAAAAGCCAATTCAATGTCTTCACTTTTTAAATGAATAATTGGGTAACGTAACTCTTCTTCACTGGTTTTACGTTTGAGTAAATCTAATAATCCGTTTTTTGAAAGGTATTTTTCACCGTTAAAATTAATGGTTAAACCTGCATTTAAATAAGTATAATTCCAAATTTGATTGACAATAAATTCGTTGATGTAACGGTAATTTTTAAAAATTGAATTATCAGCTACAAATTGAATTAAAGTACCATCAGGTTCCATGGTACTAGTTATTTTATGGTCGTTAATTAAAACACCTTTTTCAAATTCAGAAGCTTTTGTTTTACCATCACGGTATGATTGTACTTTAAAAGTAGAACTTAAAGCATTTACAGCTTTTGTTCCAACACCATTTAACCCAACCGATTTTTTAAATGCATTGGAGTCATATTTTCCTCCAGTATTTATTTTGCTTACGCAATCATTCACTTTTCCTAATGGAATTCCACGACCAAAATCGCGAATGGTCACTTTATTGTCATCAATTTTTATATCAATATGACGACCATTCCCCATCACAAACTCATCTATTGAGTTGTCAATTACCTCTTTGATTAATACATATATTCCATCATCAAGCGAACTTCCATCGCCTAATTTACCAATATACATACCCGGACGCAAACGAATATGATCTCTCCAATCTAGCGATTTTATACTGTCGTCATTATAAACTACTTGTTCGGCCATGGTAATTAATTGTAATTTTAAAAATTGAAATGCAAAAATAACCGACTTTTTTTGCTAAAAACATTTTGTTTTCAACTAATCAACCAATTTTTGAACATTTAGCAGTGAATAAATTT
>CAISTO010000192.1 GCA_903888395.1 uncultured Bacteroidota bacterium
CTTGCCAAAATATTTCAAGAGGTAATGTTTCAGCATTTATAACTAATGATTTAAAGAATAAGGCTAAAACAAGTGCAATAGTTTTTTTTGACATAAAAATTAAAAACAGAATTTCAGCTTATTGATTCCCGAAATCTTTTAAAATGACTGTTCTTTTTTCATTGAAAACAGCTTCATTAAAATGGGTTTTGTTCAATAATTGCAAACCTTTTTCTTTTTGCTGATTGTATAAATAACACAAGGAGATATAATAAGTAGCACGATTGTAATAAACAGATGTGCTTGGTACTTTACTTAAAAATGTTTCTGCTTCATTTAACTGATTTAATTGCATACAACTAATTCCACTATAATAAAATGCAGTGTCATTGTTTTGTGTTTTCGAAAAATTAGAAAGCGCCTCGCTGTAGTTTTTGTTTTTATAATAACTCATTCCATTTATTATATCAACATTGATGCTAGCAGCATTCATCCACACTTTAAATCCTGCATCTTCTATCATGTAATTTTCCATGTTTTGATGCTTGCAAGTAGACAATTTTATAAAATAACCAACACCCATGATTAACAAAAATATTGCAGCTATTTTATATATTTTATAAATGGAATTTATTCTTTTAGAATTAATTTTTAATGGCTCTATGGATATAAATTTTTTTAAAGCATCTATATCATAGTCATTGTTTTCTAAAAACAATTTTAAACCCATCAAATCATCTTCATCAAAGTTGATTGATTTAATATATTCCAAAAAGTAAACTTGCTGATTTAATATACCATCAAGCACTTCGTTATAGCTATGTTTTGCTTTTGTTGTCATTACATAAATAGTTGCCATAATTTTTTAACACGCTGTTTGGCGCTATGCAGCGTATTTCTTACGGTATTGTAACTTATATTTAATTGCATTGCAATTTCATCATTTTTAAAACCTTGTAAGTGTAATTGTAAAATTTCTTTTTCTCGCTTTGATAAATAATCAATCAATTGTTTGATGGCATCTTCCTCAAAACGAACGAAAATAGCATTTGTACCAATATAACTTGTTATTGATTCAATTTGTTTTTTTATTTCTTGATGAAGTTTGTTTTGTTTGATTTCATCCAAGGATTTATTTTTTATAATACTTAACAGTAATGGATACATACCTTTTTCAGGATGTAAAAAAAACGTTTGTCGTTTGGAGGGAGTTAAATTAAGTAGTTTTTCAAATACCAATCCAACAATGTCTTTACTCTTTTCGGTATTTTGAGTGTATTTATAAGCCACCATCATCAATGAAGAATAATATAATGTATATAATTCGCCTAATGCTTCATCGTTTCCATTGATAAAATTGAAGGCTAAATCATACTCGCTTAATATTTTTTTCTCACTCATGAACTACCGCAAAATTAAAAAATAATATTTCAATTAGTACAAATTTTATTTTGAATCGTTTTCAGTTTAATTAAAAAACAAACAAAAATAAGCCAAGTAAAATTGAATAATGGATATAAAAAAAATAATTGTCATTCACGAACTTATTAGAAAACAAAGAACAGGAAAACCAAGTGCATTGGCCTCACGCATAGGGGTTAGCGAACGAACAATATACCATTATATTGGTTTTATAAAATCAGAATTGAGGGCTCCTGTGAAGTGGGATGCATTGAAAGAAACCTATGTTTATGAAAGCAACGGAAAACTAAATTTTGAGTGGCAAGATTAATGAAATTATAATTTCAAAATTGGCCTACTGCAACTCCACTTCAGTTTCATAGTTTTTATTTGCTAAATAATAAATATGCATTTAGAACGTATATAAAAAAAAGACTTTCCCAAAAGGTTCATTTGGGGGCGAAATCCGAAAAGCCATAAGAGTAGGAAATAATTTTAAAAATAAATTAATATGAAAGTAGAAAGTTTTTACTGTGAACACACAAGCTCATTAATCGGAGGTAAGTCAGCAAAGACGGCTGCTCTTGAACATGCAATTAAAACGTTAAATGACAATTTCAATGAAGGATTATTTTATAAGTGCAATTATGATGCATTTGTTGAAATTAAACCAGGATGTTGGAGAAAAATATTGCGTTTTGTTTTGCGTAAAGAAAAAGAAGAAGTTATTACTATAAAATTTAAATATGGTATTTTTGACAAAACAATAACTGCTGAACAAGGTCAATTTGAATTTGTTGAAGTTCATCCAGTTTCTGCCGAACATGAATTAGGAGCATTAACAAATAAAAATTTACAAAATCCATATTTGGAGACTGGAAAAATTGCGGTTCAAGATTTTCTTGATAAAAACCCTAAAATTAAGCCTTATTGCGACTTAGAAATTATGGTAAAAGTTTTACCTGGCTGTTTTAAAAAGGTTTGGAACATTATTACAGGTAATTCTCATAAGAATAATTTTTCATTCGAATATTTTGAATTTAACATAGCACAAAAATTTGCTTAATTTTCTTTAGTATCTGCCGTTTTTAAACGGCAGATACTATTCTTTCTATTATGATGAATAGACTACTAATAAAATTAGTTCGTAAATACCAAAATTCAAAAGGTGGTAACCATGTACCTTCTTGTATATTTACTCCATCATGCTCTGACTACGCAATCATATCACTAGAAAAATATAATATATTCAAAGCTTTACGAATTATAACAATTCGAATTTACAAATGTGATTCTGCAAAAAATCATGGTGGAAATGATTATCCATGAAAAACCAGCCCATAACTTATAAGGCTTTAACTCGGCTAAGCATTTTCACGGAGGTTCGATTTAAGTTTCTTTTATTTTTAAGCATTCAAAAAGATGGTGAAACAAGCAGAATTAAATTTGTTAAAGAATAAATAATTATAAAAATAAATAACCTAAATAAATACAAAAATGAAAAAAACAATTTACACCCTGATTGCAATCCTAGGATTTGCAAATTTTACAATGGCTCAAGTGCCTAATTATGTTCCAACAAATGGACTTGTTGGTTGGTGGCCATTTGATGGAAATACCATTGATGAAAGTATTAATACCAATGACGGAACTGTTAATGGAGCAACGCTAACAACAGATAGATTTGGCAATCCGAATAAGGCATATAATTTTAATGGATTTTCAGACTATATCATCATACAAAATACATTGTTGTCATCAACAACTTCTAGCTTGACTATTTCTTTATGGTATAAAACAACTGATCTCGATGCTAATTTTATTAGTGATCGATACACTGGGTCTAATTATCTTAAGTATTTTGTTGGTATTTCAGAAGGGCAGATAGTTAGCGGAAACTATTCTTCAAGTTGTAATAATCCTGTTTTAACCAATGTCCTTAATAATAATTGGTCAAATTTAGTTATTGTAAAAAATTTATCACTCAATCTAAATTTGATTTATTTAAACGGTTTATTAGTCAATTCTAGTTCTAGTGTATGTTATCATGGTTCAAATAATCCAACTCAAATTGGTAGATGGGGCGGAGGTAATGAAGCATATTATTCAGGGAAATTAGATGATATTGGTTTTTGGAACCGTGCATTAACAGAAACTGAAATAACAGCACTTTTTACTTCTTCAAGTTGCGATACTATTACTAAACAACCTATCAATCAAACAGTAAACATCAATACAAATGCAAGTTTTATATTAGCTACTACTGATTCATTGGCTACATATCAATGGCAATCAGATTTAGGAATGGGTTTCCAAAATATTAGTAGCGCTGGTCAATTCAATGGAGCTACTAATGATACGCTCATTGTTAGCAATATATCAATGACCAATAACAATCAAAATTTTAGATGCATTGTTTCTTCAGGTATTTGTAAAGACACTTCGTCTATTGCAAAATTAACAGTTAATAACAATTCGGGAATTAACTCTCCTTCTAATGTAAACGCTTTAAAAGTATATCCAAATCCGGCATCTACTATTTTACATATTGATTTAGAAAAACCAGGTTATTATACTTCCAAACTTTCAAGTGTAGCTGGGCAATCTATCGTTTCTCCAACTACAGGAACCATTGATATTTCAGCATTGGCAAACGGTGTTTATATCCTTACCATTTACGATTCTAACAACAAATTAATTTCAACCAATAAGGTAGCTATTTTAAAATAATAACACCTAACTAACTATAACAAATAAAAGCTGCTCATTGGGCAGCTTTTTTTGTGTAGTTTGCCTACGCTGCTTGTTTTTAATAATTAGTAATTGAACTCCCGATATATTTTGGAGGCAAATTAAAATTTATCTGCAAAAAGATTATTGGAAACACCAAACGCATACAATGGTAAATTCAATTATGAATAGCAAGATTAATGAAATTATAATTTCAAAATCAGCCCACTGCAGCCCCATTTCAGTTTCATTGTTTTTATTTGCTAAATAATAAATATTCATTCAGAACACATATAAAAAAACAACTTTACCAAAAAGTTTCATTTGGGGGCGAAATCCGAAAAGCCGTAAGAGTAGGATAAATAAACAAAATAGATACATAATAAAAAAACTAACTATGATAACTAAAAGAAAAATTTGGATTGGGTCATCAATTATAATAGCAATCATGTCGTTGCTGTTTATTCAGAGTTGTAAGAAAAATACATCTGCTTCTCCTTTTAAAATTCCTTCAATAACTACCGAATCAGTAACTTCTACAGAAACGACAGCAATAGTTGAAGCCAATATTACCAGTAACGGTGGAATTACAGTAACCAAAAGTGGAGTTTGCTGGGGTAGCAATGATAACCCTACAATAGATGATAATATTACAACTGATGGTATTCTTGATATTGGTCAATTTAGTAGTGAAATTAAGCCATTAACAAGCAATACCAAATATTATGTACGTGCTTATGCTACTAATATTGAAGGTACTGGTTATGGAAATACAATATCATTTACAACAAAAGGTAAAGCACAATTAACAACTTTAGATATAACTGAATTAACTGCGGCTACTGCTGTAAGTGGAGGGAACATAACAAATGATGGCGGTTCTGAAATAACTGCGCGTGGTGTTTGCTGGAACACAAGCAATGATCCAACCATTAGCAATAACAAAACAAGCGATAGCGTTGGCAGTGGAATATTCTCAAGTAAAATTATAAACTTAACAGAAAACGTATTATATTATGCTCGCGCCTATGCAACCAATTCTTCAGGAACAAGCTATGGAAATACCATTTCATTTACCACCACATCGGCAACTAAACCTATCATAACGACCGCTGCCATTTCTGGCATAACAAAAACATCAGCAATAAGTGGAGGTGCTATTTCTAGTGATGGAGGCGCAGCAATAACATCGCGTGGTGTTTGCTGGAGCACAAGTTCAAATCCTACAATAGCAAATAATAAAACAAATGATGGAACAGGTACAGTTACATTTACAAGCAACATAACTGCATTAAATCCGAATACACTTTATTATGTTCGTGCATACGCAACGAATAAAGCCGGAATTAGTTATGGAAATGAAATTTTATTTTCAACTCTTATTCCGACTATGCCCACATTATCATCTACCTCTGCAATTTCTAACATAACTCAAACAACCGCAACAAGTGGTGGTACTATTACTGACGATGGTGGTTCAGCAATAACCATGAGAGGTGTTTGTTGGAGCACAAGTACAAATCCCACCATTTCAAATTCTAAAACAACAGACGGAACAGGAACAGGGACTTTTACAAGTAATATAACAGGTCTTACCGCTGGTGTTACCTATTATGTCCGTGCATATGCCACTAATTCTCTTGGAACCGTCTATGGTAATTCAGAACAATTCACCACGGGTGCTGCAAGTTTACCTGTTTTAACTACACAGTCCATTTCCAATATCACAAAATTCACTGCGAGTAGTGGTGGCACTATTTCAAGTACTGGTGGTTCAAATATAACAGCTAAAGGTGTTTGTTGGAGTACTACTCCAAATCCTACCATTTCAAATACTAAAACATCAGATGGAAGTGGAACAGGGAATTTTACAAGTTCATTAACTGGCCTTACAGCTGGTGCCACCTATTATGTTCGTGCTTATGCCACCAACTCAGCTGGAACTGGTTATGGTATTGCAGTGCAATTCAGCACTACTGGCGCAGATTTACCCATACTAACTACAAATGCGGTTACAAATATAACAACGACATCAGCAGGTTGTGGGGGCAATGTTACCAGTGATGGCGGTTCAGCAGTAACTATTAGAGGTATTTGTTGGAGTACTAGCCCAAATCCTGTATACACATTCAATAGTACTTCTGTTGGGAGTGGAACAGGCTCATTTTCAACACTTTTTTCTTCCCTAGCCCGAGGTACCAAGTATTACGTTCGAGCTTATGCCACAAATTCTGTTGGAACAGCCTATGGCAATGAAGTTACTTTTACTACTAATGTAATAATTGGTGATGCATTTCAAGGCGGAAAGGTATTCTATATTTTGCAAGCATCTGATTATGGCTATAACGCAAATGTACAGCACGGTTTGATTTGTGCGACAGCTGATCAAACAACAAGTACTTTAATCCGTTGGAGTGTATCTTCAGTGTTAATTAATAATACCGTAACTAATATCGGGTATGGAGACAATAATTCAATCTTAATTACACTTAATCAAGGTCCTGGAACCTCTTACGCAGCAGGCTTAGCAAGGGCACATAATGGTGGCGGCTACACAGATTGGTTTTTACCATCTTTAAATGAGTTAACCCAATTATACAATAATAAGGCTGCAACTGTTACAACATTTTTAAATACTCTATATTGGAGCTCCTCAGAGGTGTCAAGCACAAGCGCAAGGGCTTTGGATTTTACTAATGGAACTGGCGTCACTACAGGATATCTTAAGACAAATACTTACAGGGTTCGTGCCATTAGAAAATTCTAAACTATCTTATTTTATTTATAAACTAAACAAGTAAAAATCAAAACAAACAATTAACCCAAAAAATAAATTATGAAAAAAATTAACACGATTTTAGTAGGAGTAATAAACAAAATATGGATTGGGTCAACTATTATAATAGCAATCGTATCCTTGCTGTTTATTCAAAGTTGTAAGAAAAATACATCTTCTTCTCCTTTCAGTATTCCATCAATAACAACTGAATTGATAGATTTCACAGAAACGACAGCAAGGATAGCAGGCGATATTACGAGCAACGGTGGCACTCCTATAACCAAAAGTGGAGTTTGCTGGGGTACCAATGATAACCCTACAATAAATGACAATAAAACAACTGATGGTATTATTGATATTGGTCAATTTATTAGCGAAATTAAGCCATTAACAAGCAATACCAAATATTATGTACGTACTTATGCTACTAATGATGAAGGCACCGGTTACGGAAAAACAGTAGCATTCACAACAAAAGATATTTTAAAACTAACAATAACAACTGCAGATATATCTGAAATAACTGCAACTAGTGCTGTAAGTGGAGGAAACATAACAAATGATGGCGGTTCTCCAATAACTGCGCGCGGTGTTTGTTGGAGTATTGACCCAAATCCTACCATTTCAAGTAATAAAACAACAGATGGAAGTGGAACAGGGAGTTTTACAAGTAATATAACAGGCCTTACTGGTGGGCTTAAGTATTACGTGCGTGCTTATGCCACTAATGCAGCTGGGACAGTTTATGGTTTATCCTTTTACTTTAACACACTCGCAGCAGCAGGTTTTCCGATATTAACAACAACTACTATTTCGGCTATAAGCACTACTTCGAGCGCTAGCGGAGGCAATGTTACCAGTGATGGTGGTGCAACAATAACGGCAAGAGGTGTTTGCTGGAGTACCAGCTCAAATCCTACCATTTCAAATAATAAAACAACAGATGGAAATGGAACGGGGAGTTTTACAAGTAACTTAACTGGCCTAACTAGCGCGACTAAATATTACGTTCGTGCATTCGCCACTAACAGTGCAGGAACAGCCTATGGCAATGAAGTTAATTTTACAACTAATAATGCCCAAACTAATGTACAAATTGGTGATGCTTTTCAAGGTGGGAAGGTATTTTATATTTTGCAAAGTACTGATGCGGGTTATGACGCAAATGTGCAGCATGGTTTAATTTGTGCGCTAGCTGACCAATCTACAATTGCTGGAATTAGATGGAATAATGGAACAAATGTAACTACTAATGCAACGGCAGAAGCAATTGGCACGGGAAGTGCAAATACGGCATTAATCATAGGCGTTCAAGGCTCAGCAAATACTCACGCAGCTGGCTTAGCAAAAAGTTATAATGGAGGAAGTTATACAGATTGGTTTTTACCATCTTATGAAGAGTTAGTAAAATTATACATTAATAGAGCTGCAACTAGTACTACATTCGCAGCCGCAGATTATTGGAGTTCTTCTGAGTTTTCAAATACAGATGCAAGCTATTTGGATTTTAATGATGGATCAGGATATACTTGGTCTAAAACTTCACTATACAGGGTTCGTGCCATTAGAAAATTCTAAACTATCTTATTTTATTTATAAACTAAACAAGTAAAAATCAAAACAAACAATTAACCCAAAAAACAAATTATGAAAAAAATCATTATCATTTTAGCAGGAGTAATGTCACTTGCTTCTTGTTCTATTAAAAGAGAAATTAAAAAAGATACCAAAGCACATGATCCTGAAATTAGCGCGCCAACTTTTGGCATGGTGATCAAGCCAATTGCTGCCGACTTAAAAGTGGAATCTGTAAAGCAATCTGTTACTTACACCGCAGATTTAAAATTACCACTTAGCGAACTTAAAAACAATGCGATGGAGTTATTTTTAACAACCCACAAATGTGATTATATAGTAGATCCAATATTTTCAAGGGTTTCAACCATTGAGAACTCTCAATTAACTGAAATTAAAATTACCATTTCAGGTTTTCCAGCCACATACACCAAATTTTATCAATTAGATTCTTTACCAAAATCTGTACTTCAATATACTGCTTTGCCAGTAAAGAGAGTAGAATACACAAATTCTATTGTATCCGAAATCAAAGGTAAATCTTTTGGTATGGAATTTTTTGCGGGTGTTCAACCTATGTTTTTTGGCGCTCAAGTTGATTATGCAAAAAATATTGATGGAATGCATTATTATGCATCTTTTGAACAATATGCTGATCCAGGAACGATATCATTTGATTATATTGTTGGTACCCCAAAAGGAGAAGTAAAGGACAAAACGTTTGATCAATCTACGTTTTCAATAGGTGTTTTTAAAGAAAAAACATTTAGCCCCCGATTTAAAATAAGAGGTTTTGGTGGCCTTAACTATTCGTCTATAACATTTATAGGTAAAGAGACAGGTTCAAACACTCAATTGAAAACTTCATTTACTGGAGCTAGTTCATTTGGTTTGCGTGTTGGATCCGCTGCAGATTACCAACTTTTTGGTGGAATATCACTCGTTGGTAGGGTGTATGCTAATCTTGATTTGTCAAATTCTATTGATCAAGATGGAATAAATACAGCTGAAGTAAGTAACATTACATTCAAAGATGATCGTTTACTTAACATAAGCTTAGGTTTACGATTTAACTTCTAAGTTTATATACTTACTTTAACCAATTAATTTAACCAAAAAGATAGCTATTGTAAAATAAATAACACCTAACTAAGTTAACAAATAAAAGCTGCTCATTGGGCAGCTTTTTTTGTGTAGTTTATCTACACTGCTTGTTTTTAATAATTAGTAATTGAACTCCCGATATATTTTGGAGGC
>CAISTO010000193.1 GCA_903888395.1 uncultured Bacteroidota bacterium
GTGGCGGCTTGCGCAGCTTGCCTAATGAGCGGAGTTACTGAAAACGAATTACGAGTTGCATTGCTAAGTTTTAAAGGGGTGAAGCGCAGGTTTGAGTATGTCATTAAAAACGATTCTCAAATTTACATTGACGATTATGCGCACCATCCTGAAGAGTTGCGCGCTATTATTTCGTCTGTAAAAAACATGTTTCCTACTAATGAAATAGTAGTGGCATTTCAACCACATTTGTTTTCTCGTACTCGTGATTTTGTAGATGGTTTTGCAGAAAGTTTGTCATTAGCAAATGAAGTATTTTTATTAGATATTTATCCAGCTCGTGAATTACCAATTGAGGGCATAACTTCTAAAATTATTTTTGATAAAATTACTTCAAAAAAACATTTAGTAAGTAGAAAGGAATTGCTAGAAGCAGTAAAAACAAATCAGCCAAAAGTGTTTTTAACATTGGGTGCTGGCGACATTGATTTATTGATAAATCCTATCAAAGAAATTTTAGAAAAATAAGAAATATATGAAATTGTTAAGTGATAGAAACAAAAAAGCTTTAAAAAAGCTAGGTGTGCTCCTTTTGTGGGTAATGCTTTGCTGCGGGCTTGTGTTTGCAATTACTTTAACTAATAAACAAGAAGAAAACTTAGAAGCTAAAAAAGTAATCATTCAAATATTCCCCGAAAATGTAGCATTTTTTAACAGAAAGAAAGTAATTAAAACTATTTCAGAAAATGGAAACTTAAGTGATATTTCCAATGCTAAGATTAATGAAATAAATACGGCTTATTTGGAAAGTAAATTATCGGAAAATACTTTTTTGCAAGAGGCAAAAGTGTATAACGATTTAAATGGTAATGTATATGTAAAAATTAACCAACGCGACCCAATATTAAGGGTTTATAGGTTTAATGACGTTAATTATTATATTGATAAATTTGGCGTAAAATTTCAAACTTCTAGTAATTTTACAGCACATGTTCCTATTGCCAACGGCAATATATTTGAAAGAAATAAACCTGGCGATACAGTGTATAGTTTTGTAGCAAAACAGTTGTACGCTATAGCCTCTTATGTTGATAAACAAATATTCTGGAAAGCACAGATAGAACAGATATTTGTAACAAGGGATAATGAGTTTATATTAATTCCAAAAATTGGTAATCATCAAATTTTATTTGGAGATGCTAATAATCTGGAAACCAAGTTTGAAAAGCTATTTGTGTTTTATAAAGAGGGTTTAAGTAGAGTAGGGTGGAACAAGTATAAAACTATAGATATTAGGTTTGATAAACAAGTTGTTTGTAAATAAAAATAAAAGATATAAAAATGCAACCTCAAGAATTAAAAATTGTAGTAGGCTTAGATATTGGAACAACGAAGGTTTGTGCCATTGTAGGTACTAAAAATGAACATGGCAAAATAGATATTCTTGGCATGGGAAAAGCGGAGAGTTTGGGTGTAATTCGCGGGGAAGTTAGAAACATTGACAAAACTGTTAACGCCATTAATGAAGCCATTGCAAAAGCAAAAGAAAGCGTTAGTAAAAATCCAAATACAAATATTAAAGGTATTGAAATTTCATCGGTACATGTTGGTATTGCAGGGCAACATATTAAAAGTTTGCAACACAAAAACAGCATTAGTAGAACTAATACTGAAGATGAAATTAGCAAAGATGATGTGGAGCGTTTAATAAAAGATACCTATAATTTAGCATTGCCTCCAGGCGATAAAATTATTCATGTATTGCCTCAAGAATATACTGTAGATGATGAAGTAGATGTAATTGAACCCATTGGTATGACAGGTATTCGCTTGTCAAGTAATTTTCATATTATTACGGGTCACATTGAAGCCATCAAAAATATTGACAAATCGGTAAAAAGAGCAAATTTAACAATTGCTGGTTTAATACTTGAACCACTTTCAAGTGCTGACGCAGTATTAGCACAGGAAGAATTAGAAGCAGGAGTTTGTTTGGTTGATATTGGTGGTGGAACCACTGATGTGGCCATTTTTAAAAATGGAATTATTCGTCATACTTCTGTAATTCCTTTTGGGGGTAATGTAATTACTGACGATATTATTGATGGTTGTCAAGTATTGAGAAATCAAGCTGAGTTATTGAAAGTAAAATTTGGTTCAGCCTTAGAAGAACAAAATAAGGAAAACGAAATTGTTACCATTCCAAGTTTTAGAGGTCGTGCTCCAAAAGAAGTTTCTATAAAAAACTTAGCAAAAGTAATTCAATCTCGTATAGAAGAAATTTTTGAAGAAGTATTATTTCAAATAAAATCATCGGGATTAGAAAAGAAATTAAATGCAGGTATCGTTATTACTGGTGGAGGTTCACAATTAAAGCATTTAACCATGACCGTAGAATTAGTTACCGGAATGGATACTAGAATTGGTTATGCCAATGAGCATTTAGGCAAATCGCATATTGATGAAATAAAAAGTCCAATGTATGCCACTGCAGTAGGTTTGGTTATTAAAGGCTTTGAAGGAATTGACATGAGCAGTGAGGAGACTAGTGAAGAATTATTAGATATAAAAGAAGTAAAAGAAGGGAAAAGTATTTTTAAAGGATTATTGAAAAAATACAATAACTGGATGTTCAGCGCTGACGACATGAAAGACTTTTAGTAATTCAAACAATAAAAAAAAATAATTATAACGCCAATGTTTAATAAAGCAAAGGCATAAATAACAAGACCATGGAAACAAGAATAAAATTTAATTTGCCAAAAGAAAAATCATCTATTATAAAAGTAATAGGTGTTGGTGGAGGAGGTGGAAATGCAGTAAATCATATGCACGAACAAGGAATCAAAGGAGTAGATTTTATTATTTGCAATACTGATTTACAGGCTTTAGAAGCCAGTGCAATTCCAAACAAAATTCAGTTAGGTGCTAGCTTAACGCAGGGTTTGGGTGCTGGCGCAAATCCTGAAGTTGGTAAAAAAGCTGCTATGGAAGCCATTGAAGATATAATAGACATGCTTGGTGTTAATACCAAAATGTTATTTATAACTGCAGGCATGGGTGGTGGAACTGGAACTGGTGCCGCTCCTATTATAGCTAAAACAGCAAAGGAAATGGATATTTTAACAGTTGGTATTGTTACTACTCCTTTTAATTTTGAAGGTAAAAAAAGAAAAACTTTTGCCGATGAAGGTTTAGAAAACTTAAAACGTTCTGTTGATTGTTTACTAATTATTAGCAACGATAAAATAAAAGACATGTACGGAAACTTAGCATTGCGCGAAGCTTTTGGCCATGCCAATAATATATTAACCACCGCTGCCAAGGGAATTGCCGAAATAATTACTCATCCTGGTTATATAAACGTGGATTTTGAAGATGTAAAAACAGTAATGAAATCTAGCGGTGTAGCATTAATGGGAAGTGCAATGGCCGAAGGTGAAGATCGTGCATTAGTAGCTGTTAAAGCCGCATTGGCATCGCCTTTATTAAACGATAATCAAATAGTTGGAGCCAAGAATATATTGTTAAATATTTCATCGGGAACTGAAGAAATATTAATGGAAGAATTTGAACAAATATCTGCTTATATTCAAAATGAAAGTGGTTTATCGGCTGAGTTAATTTTAGGAACTAGTTTTGATGAATCGTTAGGAAATAAAATTTCAGTAACTTTAATTGCTACAGGTTTTGAAAGCAAACCTCGCGAAAACAAAGTGATCATTGGTTCTACCATTTCTGACAACTTTATTCAATCTAATATCAATAAACCTAATGTTGTAGAAACCAAACCAGAAATAGTTCAAGTAATACTAACTACTCCTAACACTACTATTAACAATAGTTTTGATCTCAAACCCGTTGAAAAAAAAGCAGATGAAACAATCAGAATAAATTTGATTGAGGATGAATTACCACAAGAAGAAATAACTATTGACAACGATTTAGGATTTGGTTTGCGCATTGATACAATAAATGAAGAAGAAACTTTTGACATTAATGCCATTGATTTAAAAATAGATGAGTCGTATTTTATAAACTCAACTGAGGAGTTAATAGAAGATGATTATTTGGAAGTGAATGAAGATATTTTTACCAATAACATAGAAACAATTAACCATGCCATTGTTCCAAAAGTATATCAACTTTCAGACGAAATGGAAAGCAATTCATTGGATCAAGACAAAAAGATAGAACGCCAAATTCAAAGAATTAAAGAGTTGAAAAACTTAAACATTACCATCAATAATCCTCAAGGTTTGCGAGATTTAGAAAAAGAACCAGCATATATTAGAAGAAATAAAAAACTAGATGATGTGCCGCATAGTTCCGAAAAGCAAATTTCGCGTTTAAGTTTATTTGAAGACTTAGTAAGTGGAAAATCAGAAATAAAAACCAACAATTCTTTTTTACACGA
>CAISTO010000194.1 GCA_903888395.1 uncultured Bacteroidota bacterium
AAACCATTTACCACCTTTTAAGCAAAAGTTATATGCATATCCTGGTCTAAAATTTAATCGCCAAAGGCGTAAATAATTCATACCTGTAAGTACACCGTAGTTTTTAAAACTGTCAATTTTATTAGGAATTAATGACGAATCTGCACGAATAGATTTGTAGCCAACATTACACAAAACCAAGAACGATCCAGACGATTTTTTTTGAAACTCGGCCATAGAAAGTGCACTGCGATAAGAGAATTTTTTGTAGTTAAAATTATAGAAAAAGTTTAAACCATGGTCATCAATTTTAGCATCGGGCCTTATTGATACTGTAGTGTCATTTCCCCGTGTTCGGTATACACCATTGAAGGAACGAGAATATATTTCGCCACCGCCCCACATTTGATAATAACTGAATGAAAAATCGTAATAATTAGTTTTTCCAAAGCGTCCTTCATTGCCATTTGTTCTTGGTACTTGAACACCAAAAGCAACTGTAAAATATTTTAAACCTAAACTTACACCTGTTTGTAAACTACTATTTGGGGTAATTTTTATTACCTCTTTTGATTCTGAAAACCGAGGAGGATTGATATAAAAACCAAAATCGTTTAACCAAGTATTTGTTTGAATATTGTATGGTCGTTCAAACTGTGTAATGTAATTGGTATCTTTTTGAGCAAACACATTTGAACAAAATAAAGACAAAACAAAAACAGTTACAAAGTACTTTTTTGTAACTGTTTTAATTGAAAATATTGCTTTCAAATTGGTATTCATTTTATTGAATTTATTAGTAAATTGGAAGTCGCAAATTGCGATATCCAATTGTTAGTTTTGCTCATATTTGATTTTTTATTTATTTCGTCATTGCGATCACGCGTTAAGCGTGAGTGGCAATCCCAATTAACGGAGAGATTGCTTCACTACGTTCGCAATGACGTTAAAATACTAAGGCAATAAACGTCCGTACATTCTAGGAAAAGGAATGCTTTCACGAACGTGAGGTAATTTACAAATCCAAGTAACCAAACGCTCTAAACCTAATCCAAAGCCTGCATGCGGCACACTTCCGTATCTGCGCAAATCCAAATACCACTCAAATGCTTCCATTGGCAATTGGTGTTCTTTAATTTTTTCAATTAATAAATCAGTATCTGTTTCACGTTCGCCACCACCTACTATTTCGCCATAACCTTCGGGTGCTAACACGTCAACACCACGGGCAAATTTTGAGTTTTCGGGATCACGTTTTAAGTAAAATGCTTTTACTTCATGTGGCCAATTATAAACCATAACTGGCACATCAAATAAGCGCGTTAACACTGTTTCATCGCTACCACCAAAATCGTTACCATATTCAAAATTACGAGCAGAGTTTAACCAACCTGGGATATTACGAGTTACCTCTTCCAAATCCTTCAACTCTTGTTTTAATTTATCAATTTTAGCTTGGTTAAAACCTATTTCTCCTTTTTTCATTCCAGGAGTTTTTATTTTTTCTTCGCGTTCTGCAATTTCTTTATTAATTTCTTCCATTTTGGCTTCCACTAGTTTCAATTCGTCTTCCAACGATTTGATAGAGTTTTGTCCATTTACATCTTGCTCACCTTTGATAATTCTAACTGCTTCATCGTAACTTAAACGAGGAAAAGGTTTAACTATTTGTTCCAATACAGTGGTGTCGCGTCCAACCATTGCTAGTTCTGCTTTGCAATTAGTCAATACATCGGAAACAACTGCACGAAGGAAACCCTCTATTAAATCCATGTTTTGGAAAATATCAAAGAAAACCATTTCGGGTTCTATCATCCAAAACTCTGATAAATGCCTGCGCGTTTTCGATTTTTCAGCCCTAAAAGTAGGTCCAAAAGTATAAATTTTCCCCATTGCAAAAGCCATTGCTTCGCCATATAACTGGCCGCTTTGACTTAAATAAGCGGTATCACCATAAAAATCGGTTTCAAATAAATTACTGGTTCCTTCACAAGCATTTCCGGTAAATAAAGGCGCATCCATTTGAATAAAACCTTCTTTTTGGAAAAACTGATGAATAGAAAAAATAATTTGATTTCTAATTTTCATAATCGCCCATTGGCGTTGGCTGCGTAACCACAAATGGCGATTATCCATTAAAAAATCAACACCATGTTCTTTTTTAGAAACAGGGTATTCATCGGCTACAGCTATAATTTGAACATCGGTGGCTTGAACTTCAAAACCACCCATTTGTTTTTCATCTTTGGTTACTGTTCCAGTAATAATAATGGAAGTTTCAGTGGTAATTTTTTTACATTCGTTAAATACTTCTTCGCTTACACTTTCGGCACTTACCACACACTGACACCAACCTGTTCCATCACGTAAAATGATAAAATAAATCCCTTTGCTATCTCTTCTGTTACTTGCCCAACCTTGTAATGTAACTTGTTGACCTTCGTAATCTTTTAAATTTTTAATTAAATATGCTTGCATGAATAAAATAAATCCTTTTTTATAAAATGTAGCTACAAAAGTAATTTATTTTAAGCTATAACCCATAATCAAATTTTGGTTTTGTTTTGTCATAAAACAGGATTGACTTTTGTTTTAAAACACTTTTTATTTTATTGCAGCACACTAAAAATAAAATATATGATAAAAAACTACTTTGCCAATGGAACTAAGTTTTTATTTTCAACTTTAGCTTTCCTACTTATTTCCTTCACTATTCAGGCACAAGAAATAGACAGCACACAAATTTGGAATGACCAAATTGAACAATCGTTTGATTACAAAACAGGTGTTATTGATTTAAATGATGGTAATGCAAAAATTACTGTTCCAAAAGGTTTCAGATTTTTAGACAAAGATCAAAGTATTTACATACTTACTGAATTATGGGGCAACCCTGCCGACAGTACAATTTCAGGTATGTTAATTCCCGAAAACAGAAGTGTTTTAGACGCAAATGGTTGGGCATTTACCATCAGTTTTGACCCAATGGGCTATGTAAAAGATGACGATGCGGATGACATAGATTATGATGATTTGCTAAAAGAACAGCAAAAAGAATTTGAAGATGAAAACCCTCAGAGAGTAAAAGATGGATATTCTACCATTAAATTTATTGGTTGGGCTTCTACACCTTTTTATGATAAAGACAAAAAAGTTTTGCATTGGGCTAAAGAGTTAAAATTTGGTGATGACAGTTTAAGCACGTTGAACTATAACTTAAGAGTTTTAGGAAGAAAAGGGGTGTTTATGCTAAATGCAGTGGCTTCATTATCTGAAATGGATGAAGTAAAAGCCAGCATTGGTAAAGTAATTTCTAGCGTTGAATTTAATGATGGCGATAAATATGCTAACTTTAATCCCGATGTTGATAATGTAGCAGCTTGGACAATTGGAGGCTTAGTAGCTGGAAAAATTTTAGCTAAAGTTGGTTTCTTTGCCATAATTGTAAAGTTTTGGAAACTTATAGCATTAGGAGTTGCTGGAGCTGGAGCCGCAATTTTTAAATTTTTCAAAAAGAAAAAAGATGATGACGACACAACTGCAAGCTAATGTTTGATATAATTAAAAAAACGAAGTGCCAAAAACACTTCGTTTTTTTTGCAATGGGTTAGAATTGAAATTAAAACGCTTTATTGTATCATGATTTATCAATTAATAAAGCTACTTTTAAAGGGAACTATTCGTGTATTTTTCCGCTCTATTACTATCAGTAACGCCAATTTTATTCCTAAAAAAGGCCCTTTAATTTTATTGGCAAATCATCCAAGTACGTTCATGGATCCTATAGTTTTGGCAAGCGTTATTAACCGAAAAGTATATTTTTTGGGTAAAGGCGAATTGTTTAAAGGTGCTTTTGCAAAATGGTTTTTAACTCACATGAATATTATTCCTGTTTACCGAAAACAAGATGACCCAAGTGAATTAAATAAAAATGCCGATACTTTTAGAAAATGTTACGAGCACTTAGAAAATGGCGGTGTAATTTTAATTTTTCCGGAAGGAGTAAGCGTTACCGAGCGTAAACTAAAACCTATAAAAGGTGGCGCATCGCATATTGCACTGGGTGCGGAAGGAAGAAATGATTTTAAATTAGGCGTAAAAATTATCAATATTGGTTTGAATTATGCCGACCAACACCGATTCAACAAAGACTTATACATTAACATTCATGAGCCAATAGCAATAACCGATTATGCCGAAAAATTTAAGGCCGATAAAACCAAAACCATTAAGGAATTAACCGAAACCATTGCCCAACATTTAGATGAAGTTGTTATTTCTATTCATGATGCTAAAACCGATGAATTAGTTAAAAATATTGAACAGCTTTACATGCATCAGCTAAAGGAAAAAAGAGGAGTTTCTCAAAACAATTTGGAAGCGGAATTTGACATTACTAAAAACATAGTAAAAGCGGTAAATTATTATTTGAAAAACGAACCACAATTTGTAGAAACAATGCAGTTAAGGATAAAAATTTACTTGAATAATTTAAACAAGTTACAATTAAACGACTCCACTATTTTAAATAATAAAAAGAATTATCTGCTTCATCATATCAAAGGTTTGTTGTTATTAATACTGGGTTTTCCCTTGTATTTATTTGGGTTAATTAATAATTTTTTGCCTTTTGAAATACCAGGTTTTGTGGCAGTAAAAATAGTTAAAAGTAAAGATTACAAAGGTGCCATTGGAATGGTGTTAGGCATGTTTACGTTTATCATATTCTATAGTTTGCAAATTTTATTTTTCAAACATTTTTCACAGAATAATTTGCTTAGCCTTATTTATGCTTTAAGCCTTCCTGTTACAGGATTTTTTGCTTATTTTTATTGGCATCAATTCACTGATTATCGTTCAGATTTATTCTTCAATAATTTATTTAAAAACAAACGAACGATGATTGATGATTTAATAGCAGAACGAGAAAATATTATTTACGAATTTGAGCAAGCAAAAGAAGATTTTTTAGCTAAAAATAAACAGGAAAAAGAGTCATTATAAAAGGATTTAATTTATTAAAATTTATTTATTCTTCTTATTTCCATTTATTCAATTCAAAAGTAATGGAG
>CAISTO010000195.1 GCA_903888395.1 uncultured Bacteroidota bacterium
TTTAGCAAAACCAATTCGCGCAGGAATGCTATTTTTTCCGGCTTGTAAATCAGAATCAATATCACGCATATTATTTAAGTTCAATACTCCTACCGAAAACAATCCGCAACTAATAGCTGGCAATAATACCATGCTACTAATGGATCCAACTAATAAATAATAAGTGCCACAAACTGCAATTAATCCAAAGAAAATAAAAACAGAAATATCGCCTAAGCCCATGTAACCATAAGGTTTTTTCCCGTTGGTATAAGCTATTGCAGCTATAATCGCTGCAATTCCCAAAACAAATAATGAAATTACTCCTATATTTCCAATGATTGGCAAACAAAAATAAAGTAATAACATGCCGCTGATTAAACTTAACACCACAAATAATTTTATGCCATTTAGCATTTTTGCTGATGAAATTTTACCTGATTGTACCGCACGTTTTGGTCCTTTTCTACCCTCATGATCGGCACCATGTTTACTATCGCCATAATCGTTAGCTAAGTTTGAAAGTATTTGTAAAAATAAAGCTGTTAAAAAAGTAAATATAATTGATAAAATATCGATATCAACATGATTCATTTTAGCTAAAAAAACACCCATTGATATACATGCTAATGAAAGCATTAAAGTACGCAGCCTAAAGGCCTCAATCCAATTTTTCATTTATTTACATTCCTAAACTTATACCTAATCTTAACCTTGGCAGTTCATAAACAACAGGCGCTATATTACTCACTGAAAACATATCGTTTAGTCGGTAATACGCCACAAAACTAATGGCTTTGTAGCCTAAGCGTGCGTATGCATCATAATTAAACTGATTAATATAATTTAAGTCTTTAATTGTTACTTCATTTACATTTCCGTTTTTATCATTTTTTTCAAAGTATAAATCGCGGGTGTAATTATATTTGGCAAATGCTCCTATTTCCAAAAATGCTTTTTTATTAGATGTAAATCGCATTCCTAATCCACCAGAAATAGCGCCCAAACTATATTTTTCTAAATTGTTAGTATCGTTATTAGGAAAAGAACTATTGTTATCACTGGTTTTTTTGAAACCATAATTCTCGGTATTGAAACCCAAATATCCAATTGTTAAAAAGTGTTTATTGAGTTTGTATTTTGCATTTATCAAAAAATTAATGCCCACAGAATTAGCTAAAGTTCCTGCTATTCCTTTTTGGTCAGCACCACCATAAAAAGTTATATCCCAAATAGCTCCAAACTGAATATTACTGGGTTTGCTTATTTTTTGATTTGGTTTTTCAACAGTTTCTTCAATGACTACTGTTTGTGCTTGTAGCAAAATTGAACTTAATAAAAGAATGCTTGTTAGTATTGATTTTCCCATGTTTTATTCTATAGTTTGAGTTTGAGTGTATCCTTCAAAATGAAAGTATAAAATATTTCCTTTTTGAATGTTTTCTGGTCTAATAATAATGTCGTCAGTGGTGTTAATCAATATTACTTCATAATGTAAAATTTTACCCAATTCGTTCGAAATGTTCCAATAAAAATTAAGTCCCAGAGGTGTATTAATTTTTTGCTTTTCAATTCCATTTTCTTTCATAAAATCTGTGAATACATCAAAAACTTTAAATTGATTCAGAATAACTGTATCAGTAATTTGTATGGTAATTTCATTGTTTTGTTTCAATGAATCTAATATTTTAAAATTAGCCAAAGGTATGGTTTTATTGG
The DNA here is from genome assembly GCA_903888395.1 of uncultured Bacteroidota bacterium. GTDB lineage: Bacteria > Bacteroidota > Bacteroidia > UKL13-3 > UKL13-3 > JAAFJM01. The sequence continues at coordinate 1,699 of CAISTO010000195.1, forward strand.
CGTTTGTAAAATAACTTGCTTGAGGAATTCCATGTCCGTGCATGTAATCAAAGTACGGGTATAAATGCCCAGATTTTTCAATTTCAGCAAACAATTGCATATTGGTTAAACTGCGATTACTTTGCCAAGCACAAGCAGCAAAACCACTGATAAGCGGACAGGAAAATGAGGTTCCAAAAGTTGTGCTAATTGTTCCATTTGGATTGGCAGCTATGACTTGTCCGGGAGCACTAATATTGGGTTTCTTTCTGTAATCAGCACTTGGCCCACTTGACGAAAAATCAATATGTCTGTCGTTAAAAGGATTGGTTCCGCCCACACATAAAACGCTGTCAGCATCGGAAGGGGTAATAATAGTTTTCCAATCGTCTTGGTATTCATTTCCAGCAGAATTTACCACTAAAATACCTTTTTGAGCAGCAACTGTTGCTGCAAAAGACACCACACTTTTCTTTCCATCCATGTCGTTTACTGAATACCAATCGCTACCATAACCCAATGAACTACTGATGATGTTTGCTCCTTTTTTATCGGCCCATTCAGCGGCAGCTAACCAAAAATATTCTTCTTGTTTATCTTCTTTTGAAGACCATTCAGTTCTGGCTAATAAAAATTCTGCATCGGTGGCCATTCCCATTTTTTGTCCTTTATAAATTCCAGTTATGCAACTTAAAGTATTGGTTCCATGGGCGCCACCTAAGTAAACATTTTCATTTTTATTGATAAAATTATAAGTGGCTTTTATTTGATTATTGCTACGCAAATGGGCAAAAACTTCATGTTTATCTGCTCCACTAAAACCAACGTCAAAAACTGCAATGCGAATGCCTTTACCCGATAAATTTTTATTTGCAAATTCTTTTGCTTGTAATCTTTCAGTTTGGTATACTAAAATTTTTTGATCAACTTCTGTTATATCTTTGTTTTCCGATGCAATTATTTTTTGATTAGCTGTTTTATATACATCAACTTGCTTAACAAATGGCAGCGTTTTGATTCTTGAAATTTGCTCTTTATTGGTTTGAACAAACAATGCATTTAACCAACGACTAGCTACTAAAACATGAACTTGAGGACTTTCTATTTGGTTTATAAAATGATGGTTTAATGGCAAATCTCTCTCATCATAAAGTGGTAAATGAGCCAGTTTTTTACGTTCAATATTTTTTAAGTCAAAATAAGAATAAGGATTAAAATTTTCCTTTGATTTTTCATTTAAGTAAACCACATAAGTTTTTGTTTCAATTTGCGCAAATACATTTGAAAACACAAAAATTAAAAGGCTTACAAGTATAAATTTCAAAAAATTAAACATGAGCAATTATAAGGATTGACAACATTGAAACAAAATATTTTTTTTATTTTACACCAACAAAAAACCCATTTAACTTTAAGCTAAATGGGTTTTTATAATTATTTTATTTAACTAAAATCTTTCTAAACTTGAAAAGAAGAAAGATGCTTCAATAGCAGCATTTTCATCGCTGTCACTTCCATGAACAGCATTAGCATCAATTGATTTTGCATATAAATTTCTAATTGTTCCTACATCAGCTTTAGTTGGATCAGTAGCGCCAATTAAAACTCTGTAATCAGCTACTGCATTTTCTTTTTCTAACACTGCTGCAACTATAGGACCACTGCTCATAAAGCTTACTAAATCGTTATAAAACGGACGACCGTTATGAACTGCATAAAATTCACCAGCTGTTTTTGCAGTTAAGTGTAGGTATTTCATGGCTACTATTTTGTAACCTGCTGAAGTAATTTGATCTAAAATTTTTCCGATATAACCATTAGCCACGCCATCAGGTTTAATCATTGTAAATGTAATATTGCTCATTTTTGTTTATTTTTTTGCTCGGCAAATGTATTGATATTCTTGTTTAACTACAAGCCCAAAAACAAATTTAATAATTTTAATAAATTGGTCTTTTCATTATTTCTTCAAATAACAAATTTATACAACAAATAACATTTTATTGGTCGCTTTAATGTTTTAACCTATTAACCAATTAACACTTCAACAAATCAACATAAAACTACCAACCTAAAATCCAAGCAAACATAAGCGGAGCAACAATTGTTGCGTCACTTTCTACAATAAATTTTGGTGTATGAATATCTAATTTGCCCCAAGTAATTTTTTCGTTTGGAACTGCTCCTGAATAAGAACCATAACTGGTTGTTGAATCACTAATTTGACAGAAATAACTCCAAAAAGGAATATCAGTCATTTCCATGTCTTGATATAACATAGGAACTACACATATAGGGAAATCACCAGCTATTCCGCCACCAATTTGAAAAAATCCTACTCCTTTTCCACCTGAGTTTTCAGGATACCATTTTGCTAACCAAGTCATGTATTCAATACCTGATTTCATGGTACTAGCCTTCAATTCACCTTTTATAACGTATGAAGCAAAAATATTTCCCATGGTACTGTCTTCCCAACCTGGCACAACCATTGGCAAATTGCGTTCAGCAGCAGCTAACATCCAAGAATTTTTAGGATCTATTTCATAATATTGTTGCAATTCACCACTCAATAATATTTTATACATGAACTCATGCGGAAAATAACGTTCCCCTTTATCTTCAGCATCTTTCCATATTTTATAAATGTGTTTTTGTAATCTTCTAAATGCTTCCTCCTCAGGAATACAAGTATCGGTAACACGGTTATAATGGTTTTCTAACAAATCCCATTCATCTTGTGGACTTAAATCGCGGTAATTAGGAACACGTTTGTAGTGACTATGCGCCACCAAATTCATAATATCTTCTTCTAAGTTTGCACCGGTGCAGCTAATAATATCTACTTTTCCTTGACGAATCATTTCGGCTAACGATTTACCCAACTCGGCTGTACTCATAGCACCAGCAAGGGTTATCATCATTTTTCCACCTTCAGTTAAATGGGCTTCGTAACCTTTAGCTGCGTCAACTAATGCTGCTGCGTTAAAGTGTTTATAGTGTGTTTCAATAAAATTTGAAATAGGTCCTTTAGTCATGTTGTTTTGTTTTATAAAATTAAAAAAGTGCGCAAATATAAGCCAGAGTTTAACATTTAAAATTAAGTTTTTTTATTAGGAAAAAAAGCAAGTTATATTTGTTTCAATAAAAGTAAACAGTATGGCTAAAAAATTACTAAATGAAGTAGATTTATACATTAAACAATTTCCGGAAAATGTACAATTGCAGTTAACAAATTTGAGAAAAATAATCATTCAAACTGCGCCAAATGCTATTGAACTAATCAGTTATAAAATGCCTGCATATAAGCTATTCGAATGTTTGGTTTACTTTGCTGCTTATAAAAACCATATTGGCTTTTATCCAACTGCCGGTGGAATTAAAGCTTTTGAAAAAGAATTTGATAATTACAAATATTCAAAGGGTGCGGTGCAATTTCCCATTAATGAACCATTGCCAGAAGATTTAATTGCTCGTATGGTAAAATATAGAATTATTGCTGCCACTGCAAAGCAAGAAAATAAAAAAAATAAGAATCAATAAATAAATGCACAACACCAAAGATTTTTTAAACAAACAAGTTCAAATTTATAATCAAAAAGGTTTTATTGAATTAGATCCAATTTGTATTCCGCATTTATTTACTAAGAAACAAGACATAGAAATAGCAGGTTTATTTGCAGCTGTTTTTGCTTGGGGACAGCGAACCACCATTATTAATAAATGTACGGATTTAATGGATAGAATGGACCAAGCTCCGCATCAGTTTGTGTTGGAACATTCTGCCAAAGATTTGAAACGTTTATTAAACTTCAAACACAGAACCTTTAATGATACCGATTTACTTTATTTTGTTTCATTTCTGAATTTTTGGTATACTCAAAATGAAAGTTTAGAAACTGCATTTTCAAACCATTTATTACCAAAAGATATAAACATAGAAAATGCATTGAATGGATTTAGAAATACTTTTTTTTCGTTGCCAGATGTTTCGTTGCGAACCATGAAACATATTGCTTCACCAAATCAAAATTCTGCATGCAAGCGCTTGTGTATGTATTTGCGATGGATGGTTAGAAACGACAATAATGGAGTTGACTTTGGAATTTGGAAAACTATAAACCCAAACCAATTAATGATTCCGCTTGACTTACATGTGCAACGAACTGCCATTCAATTAGGCTTACTTTCACGTACTCAAAGCGATTGGAAAGCAGTGTTAGAACTAACTAAAAACCTAAGTAAATTAGATAAAAACGATCCTGTAAAATACGATTATGCATTGTTTGGATTGAGCGTTATGCCAAACTTTAATCAAGCTTAATTTTATCGTCAGCAGCAGGAATACTTATGTGTTTGAACCCGGCATCTAATAATCTTTCTTTATAATTTACTTGCGTAGCATATTCGCCATGCACCAAAAAAAGTTGTTTTACTTTTCTTTTATTTTGACAACTTAAGTATTGAATCATTTCTTGATAATCGCCATGCGCACTGTAAGAATCCAAGACTACAACATCGGCATAAATTTGATGTTCTTCACCAAATATTTTTATTGTTTTATCACCATTTCTGATTTTACCTCCTGTAGAATGTGGCTCGGCATAACCAACAATTAAAATAGTATTTTTAGGATTACCAATATTATTTGCCACATGGTGCTTTATTCGTCCTGCTTCAATCATACCTGATGCAGAAATTATGATACAAGGACCTTTGAGTTCGTTTAAACTTTTCGATTCTTCTACCGTTTTCACATAAATTAAGTTATTAAATCCAAAAGGATCATCATCTTTTTTCATGTATTCTAAAATGTCTTCATTGAAACATTCCTCATGCGCGCGCATAATGTTTGTAGCGTTTATAGAAAGCGGACTATCTACATAAACATTAATTTTAGGCAATTTTTTTTTTGATGCTAATTGATCTAAGGCATAAACTATTTCTTGCGTTCGTCCTAAGCTAAATGCGGGAATTATTAATTTTCCTTTTTTAGTAACACAAGTGTTATAAACTACTTCCAAAAGCTCCTTTTCACTCATATCTTTGTTGCTATGTAACCTATCTCCATAAGTTGATTCTGCAATGATATAATCGGCTTGGGGAAATGGTTGAGGATCTCTTAATATTGAACCATCATAGCGGCCAATATCACCAGTAAAACAAAGGTGTTTGATTATATTGTTTTCGGTAAATGCAATGTTGATGGCTGCACTTCCTAAAATATGTCCGGAATCGGTAAAGGTAAGTTTTACATCTTTGCACACTTCGTAGCTTTGGTTATAATTTACCTTAATTATTTGAGTTAAACATTGAGCCACATCATCCAAATCGTAAAGCGGTATTAAGGGTTCTTCCCCGCGTTTGATTCTTCTTTTATTGATAAATTTTAAATCATTAATTTGAATATGGGCGCTATCGCTCAACATTATTTCACATAAATCTGCTGTGGCTGGAGTACAAATAATAGCACCCTTAAATCCTTGTTTTACCAAATTTGGAATATTCCCAGAATGGTCAATATGGGCATGAGAAAGAATTATAAAATCAATGCTTGCAGGGTTAAAATTAAATATTCTATTTTTATCACCTTCATTACTTCCCTTGCCTTGAAACAAACCACAATCTAATAAAATTTTTATTCCATCTACTGTAGTTAATAAATGTTTACTACCGGTAACTGTTTGCGCTGCACCTAAAAATTGAACTTCCATATATTAAACAAATGTATTATTTATTTAATTCGAAAATTAAATATTAAGATGATTATATATTCAAAATGTAATGATTCAAATTGGTAAAATGTTGGAATTAATATTTAACTTTTTATGAAATAGAAAAATGTATTTTTGAAAAAAAATAAAATGGAAAATATACAAGAAAATAATCCGCTTCATGGCTATACGTTAGAAACTATTTTAACCTATTTACACGGATATTATGGCTGGGAAAAGTTGTATGATCAAATTCCTATAAACTGTTTTAAAAGTAATCCTTCTATCAAATCGAGCTTAACTTTTTTACGTAAAACCCCTTGGGCTCGCGTACGATTAGAAAACACATTTGTTTATATTACCCGCAAAGGCATTGACCCAAAACTATTGGTAATAAAGGAAAAAAAGAAAAAAGTAGTGGGAAGTTAATAAGGTTTGTAAGTTGATTAGTAAGTGATAGTTTTATAATTTATTTATTAAAAAAATATTTTATTGCCAAATCAATATGCTGATGCCAAAGTTGTAAAAATGTTCCACCAATCTGCACTGCCTTCATTTTTTCCAAGACGAACAATGATTAATTTTTTTGATGGATTTACATATACAAATTGACCCAAAATACCTTCAGCCATAAAGTCGCCATTGGCACTTGGAAGCCACCACTGATACTGATAATACTGAACACTTCCATTTTTATTTTCTGCTTTGGTTGATTGCTCAACCCAATTTTTAGCCACAATTTGTTTGCCATTCCAATTGCCTTTATTTAAATATAATCTTCCAATTTTTGCAAAATCTCTGGCTCGTGCATTTAAGCAACAAAATGTTTTTTCTAACCCATTTTTATTTCTATCAATACTCCAAGATGCATCATATTCCATGCCCAGCGGTATCCAAATTTTTTGTTGTAAATATTCAGAAATGGTTTTTCCTTTTAGCGAACGCTCTAACACCAAACCTAATAACTGTGTGTTTCCACTTACATATTCAAACTCTTTACCAGGCTCAGTTTTTATCTTCATTTTACTAATTTCTTTTCTCAAATTAAGTCCATAATAAAACGATGCTGCATCGCCAAAAGGATTGATATAACTTTCGTTAAACTTAATGCCAGAAGTCATTTGTAGCAGATGTTTGATTGTGATTTTTTCAAAACCACTTTTGGTTAATTCAGGAATATAAACTGTAATTGGCTCATTCACCGAGTGAATAAATCCATCATCTATTGCGCAACCAATTAAAATAGATGTTACAGATTTTGCCATAGAAAAAGATGGTACAATGCGTTCCTTATCATAACCTTTAAAATATTTTTCATATTGAATGGTATCGTTTTGAATTATTAGAAAAGCAACGGTATTATTATCTTCAAGGTATTTATCAAATGTAACTTCATTATTCTTTCCGTCATTCAACTTTTTGGGAAATTTCCCTTTTTCGTTTGCATAAAAATAATACTTTAAAGAATCATTTTTCAATGATCTTGATTGAAATTTTTTATGGTCATTTATATCCGCAAAATTATAAAAAACAAAACGTACCAATTGACATGAATTAATTGTAATTACAATCAAAAAAAATATCAATAATTTAGTCCAAAGCTGCTTATTTACTGTTAACATATTTGTTTATTTAGGTTTCAATAAAAATTACTTTATTCTCATGGCTCTTAATAATTTATTTCTATCGCTAATACTTGCTTGGCGGAGCGTATAACCATCGCCACTAACCTTGCCCGCGCTTTTCTTAATTGCTTCATTAAATACCATATCACTACTTAGCACATTCATGTTTCCTTTTAAGTATTTGAAATAATACCAAGAACCATTATTTTGCTGTAAATAAATTACCACTTCATCAGTTGTTCTGCCTTTTTTAATTTCTATTCTTCCCTGTAAATTACGTTCAATTAAATATTTATCAATGCTTCTTACTCCAAAATCACCTTGGTTTATAAATGAACGTGTTGGTTGATTCCATTTGAACTTTAAATCGGTTATGAAAAACATTTTGAATAAATTATTGATCAATTTTCCGTTTAATTCATCACTGGCTTCATCACTAATTTTTTTCAAAACTTTGTCTTCTACTAATTCAGGAATAGAAATATTCAATATTTCTTTGTTATAAAATTCATTGGAATTTATAGCAGATTGATCAGTAATGGAATCTGCCATTACTTTTAAAGCATTTTCGGGTAATTCAAAATCAAAAATCATGGATAAATGCATGGTAAAAATAGTATCTCTTAAATCAAAACTGCTTTTTCCTGCTGATAAAACTTTAAACTTAGGTGCATCAAAACCAAAATTAAATTTACCCTCAGCATAAATTGCTTTTTTAGCTTCACTAACTGCCATAAAATTTCCTTTTTTAGCACCTTGCCCAAATACTTTTGCATAGGGACCAATTCTAAATTCGTCAAATTTATCGTTATAGGCAAATGTTCCTTCAACCTTTAGTAGTTCTGCATCACTTTTTGAAATTAAGCGACTAAACATAGCAGGATAAACGTGGGCCGCATCGGCACTAACATTTATTCCGTTATACAATGCTGCTCGGTTTAAGTTGGTTAATGGTGGTAATAAATTAATATAAACTGTATCTGGATTTATTACTGTTGCCGATTTAAACCAATCTGTTTTAGGTTCATACAAATTATGTAGAGGTTTAAAAAATCCATTGTATTCAAGGTTTCTATTATAAGAGTGTAACAAAGCATTTCCTCTAAAAGCCAATTTAGTTCCAACATTAAAATTAATTGAATCTGGAATATTAGATTTTCCGCCCAAAAACTTTTTATCTTCGGTATAAATTTCATTCAAA
>CAISTO010000196.1 GCA_903888395.1 uncultured Bacteroidota bacterium
ACCGTATATAGCTTTGGCTTTTATATTTCGTTTTTCCAAGTTCTCTACTTGGTCTTTCATTAATGCAATTAACGGGGAAACAACCAAACAAAAGCCAGGTTTTAGCATGGTTGGCACCTGAAAACACAAGGATTTTCCACCACCAGTAGGTAATAAAGCAAGCGTATCTTTTCCATCCATCACCGATTGTATAATTTCGGTTTGTAATGGTCTAAACTGGTTATAACCCCAATATTGCTGTAAAACTTTTTGTGGTGTATTTATATTTTGCTGCATTTAAAAATATAAATTATTTTATATAATCAAACCATCTTTCATGGTTAATTTCCTATCGCATCTGTTGGCTAACTCTTCGTTATGAGTTACAATTACAATGGTTTGATTGAATTTATCTCGTAAATCAAAAAACAAATCGTGCAATGAATTTGCACTTGCCGAATCTAAATTTCCACTTGGCTCATCGGCTAATAGCACAGCAGGATTATTAATAATTGCCCTAGCTACTGCTACACGTTGTTGTTCACCACCACTTAACTCACTTGGTTTATGCGTTATTCTGTCTTTTATTCCTAAATATTCAAATAATTCAAGCGCTCTTTGTTTGGCTTCAGTTTCATTACTTTTAGCAATCCAAGCGGGAATCATTACATTTTCAAAAGCAGTAAACTCTGGTAACAATTGATGAAATTGAAAAATAAAACCAATGTTTTTATTCCTAAAATCCGACAATTTTGCGTCACTCAATTTATTAATTGATTGCTCATTGAGCAATAAAGTTCCTGAATCTGCTTTGTCTAAAGTTCCTAATATTTGTAGTAAAGTAGTTTTACCAGCACCACTGGCACCAACAATTGCAACAATTTCGCCTTTATGAATACTTAAGTTTATACCTTTAAGTATTTGTAATTGGTTATAGCTTTTGCAAATGTTTTCTGCTTTTATCATAGGTGGCAAAGTAAATAATAAATTTTGAATGTTGGATATTGAATTTTGAATGTGTATTGTAATTAATAAAATGCAGCATATGGCAATTGACAATACTTGTCACGCAGGGCGAGAGGCAATTGGCAATTGGCAATAAGCAATTGACAAATAAAAAAATCTTGTAATCTTTAAATCTTTGTAATTCCTTATTTTCAATTCTCAATTTAAAAAAGCATCTTTGCATCCAAGAGAAAAAACACATGTTACAGATTAATTTTATACGCGAAAACGCAGAAGCAGTGAAGGCTGGTTTAGCCAAAAAACATTTTAAAAACATAGTTGCAGTTGATGAATTATTGCAATTAGATGAAGAAAAACGTAAAGCTCAAGTAGCCACCGAAAGCAATGCTGCTGAGGCCAATCAGTTAGCTAAAAAAATTGGCGAATTAATGAAAGCTGGCAATAAAGAAGAAGCTGAAGTTATTAAAGCCCGCACTTCGGAAATAAAAGAAAACTCAAAACAATTAGAAGAACGCTTAAAGCAATTAGAAGATGAAATTTTTAATATTTTAGTTACGTTTCCTAATTTACCAATAAGCACTGTTCCAGCAGGCAGAACACCAGAAGAAAATGTAACAGTTTATACACATGGAAGCATTCCTATATTGCACGAAGGTGCAATGCCACACTGGGAATTAGCCGCCAAATACGATATCATAGATTTTGAATTAGGGAATAAAATTACTGGTGCTGGTTTTCCTGTTTACAAAGGAAAAGGAGCAAGATTACAACGTGCGTTAATCAATTTCTTTTTAGATGAAGCCACCAAAGCGGGTTACCATGAAATAATGCCACCGTTAATGATTAATGCCGATAGTGGTTTTGGAACAGGACAATTACCAGATAAAGAAGGCCAAATGTATCACGTAACCGTTGATGATTTATACTTAATTCCAACTGCCGAAGTTCCTATAACTAATTTATACCGCGATGTAATTTTAAAAGAAGAAGATTTACCTATAAAAAACGTGGGTTATACACCTTGTTTCAGACGAGAAGCTGGTAGTTATGGCGCGCATGTTCGTGGTTTAAATCGCTTGCACCAATTTGATAAAGTAGAAATTGTTCAAATAGCAAGTCCAAGTCAATCTGCTGCTTTGTTAGACGAAATGGTAATGCATGTTCAAGGACTTTTAGAAAAACTAGAATTACCATACAGAATCCTTTGTTTATGTGGTGGTGACATGAGTTTTTCATCGGCCATTACTTATGATTTTGAAACTTTTTGCGTAGCACAAGACAGGTGGTTAGAAGTGAGCAGCACCTCAAACTTTGAGACTTTCCAAGCGAATCGCTTGAAATGCCGCTTTAAAGGTGCCGATGGCAAAAACCAATTGGTTCATACTTTAAATGGAAGCGCATTGGCATTGCCACGCATCGTTGCTACATTATTAGAAAACCATCAAACTCCAGAAGGAATAAAAATACCAAAGGCTTTAGTTCCTTATACAGGTTTTGAATTCATAAACTAATGAAAACCATTACTTGGGCTGATTTTGAGAAAGTAGCCATGCATGTTGGCACCATCATTAAAGTGGAAGATTTCCCCGAAGCTAAAAAACCAGCCTATAAAGTTTGGGTTGATTTTGGTGAGGAAATTGGCACTAAAAAAACATCGGCCCAAGTAACATTTCATTATACCAAACACGATTTATTAGGCAAACAAATTCTAGGCGTTATCAATTTTGAACCCAAACAAATTGCCAATTTTACCAGCGAATTCCTACTAACTGGCTTTGCCGATACTGATGGAAATATTATTATTTCCACAGTAGAAAAACCTACTCCAAACGGAAGCAAGTTGATTTAATTTTCAACAATTCATTTTAGCAATATTTTCACTATTTCAATTATTTATACGTAAAAAACTCAATAACGTTTTTTCTATTTAACAAAAAAATGTAATAAAAGCTTTTGTATTTAACAAAAATGCATATATTTGTTGCATAATAAATACAAAAAAAATGGGAACTTATAAAACAGACGAGCTTGAAATTAAACGAATGTTCAATAATTTCTTGCTACGCATAAAAAAAACCAAGCTTGATTTTACAAGGCCATTGTTAAATGAAATTAACTGGAACGATAGATTCATAGCCATAAAAGGTGCAAGAGGTTGCGGCAAAACCACTTTATTGCATCAATACATCAAGGCAAATTTGACTATAAATGATAGCGTGATTTATGTTTCGCTCGATGATGTGTATTTTACCAATAACCGCTTGATTGATTTTGTAGATGATTTTGTGGCAAATGGTGGCACACATTTGTTTTTAGACGAAGTTCATAAATACCCAACTTGGAGTCCGGAGTTGAAAAGTATTTACGACAACCACACTGATTTAAAAATAATATTTACAAGTTCATCGGTTTTAGAAATTTATAAAGGCAGTGCTGACTTAAGCCGCAGAGTAGTGGTTTACGATTTAGAAGCTTTATCGTTCAGGGAATATTTAGTGTTAGGTGAAGGGCTTTCTATTACACCCATTTCAATGGATGATTTATTGAAAAATCACATTGAAATTGCGATGGGAATAACTGATAAAATAAAAATTATTCCTGCTTTTAAACGCTATTTGGAACATGGAGTTTATCCGTTTTTTATAGAAGGCACAAGCAGTTACTCGCACAAATTAGCAAACACCGTGAATTTAATTTTGGAAACTGATTTACCAGCTGTATTTAATATGGAATATAAAAATGTTTTTAAACTAAAAAAGCTTCTACATTTTTTAGCTACTTCTGGCCCATATAAGCCCGATATTACTAAGCTTGCCGCTCAACTTGAAATTTCGAGAAATACACTTTTATTGTTTTTAAATTACTTACATACCGCTAAATTAATTAACTTGCTTAAAACCGATAAAGGCAGCGAAAGTATTTTAACAAAACCCGAAAAAATATATTTAAACAATAGCAACTTAATGCATGCTTTGGCTGGAGAACCAAAAGAAATTGGCGCGGTTAGAGAAGTGTTTTTCTTTAATCAATTAGCTACAAAAAATGTAGTGCGTTATACTCCAGTTGGCGATTTTTTAGTAAACAATAAATATACTTTTGAGGTTGGAGGAAAAAACAAAACTTTTAACCAAGTGAAAGATTTAAAAGATGCTTATCTCGCAATTGATGGCGTAGAATTAGGAATGGGAAATAAAATACCGCTATGGATGTTTGGAATGTTTTATTAATTGACCCAATAACAGATTACAATTCTATCTAAGCCTTCTTTATTAACTCCATCAACTTATCAACTTCGCTGGTGTTATTATAAATATGTGTAGAAATTCGCAATGAATTCAAGCCGTTTTCAGGAACTATTCTTATTCTAATTTTATTTTCCAAAGCAGTTTGATTAAACTTTGCCGAATCTATTCCTTTGATTCTAAAACCATTTACCGCGCAGCGCGATTGTTGTTCAGTTGGTGTTATCAGTTCAATTTTATCACCAAAACTCAGTAATGCATCTTGGGTATATTTACCCAAATAATTGATTCTATTATAAATATTTTGTTGCCCAATATTGGTAATAAAATCAACTGCTGCTTCTATTCCTTTGTACAAACCCAACGATTGAGTTCCACCAAAATATCGGTGTGCAGAATCAGCATAATTACCCATTACTGGTGGATTTACCATCATGTTCCATTTGGCATCATCGCCACCAGCGCCTACAAAATAAGCTTGTAATATTGGTTGAAAGTCTTTTCTAACATATAAAAAACCTGTTCCTTTTGGACCTAACATCCATTTATGGCAGCAACTTGCATATACATCACAGCCCATTTTATGTAAGTCTAAAGGTAACATTCCAGGTCCGTGCGCTCCATCAATAAAGGTGAAAATGTTTTTACTTTTTGCCAATTTGCAAATTTCTTCCACAGGCAATATTTGTCCTTGCGTACAAGGAATATGTGGAACCGCAATGGCTTTGGTTTTTTTAGTAATGAGGGCCTCAATGCTTTTTAAAGTTTCGGCAGCAGTTAACGAAGGCGTGAAAGTTTTGATAACAATTCCATGTAATTTTTGTCGGTTTAACCAAGGTAATGCATTTCCCACATGTTCGTGGGTATTCATGATTACTTCATCACCTCGTTTTAAAGGCAAACCCCAACAAGCTATGTTTATTCCTTCCGTTACATTATGTGTAAATGCAATTTCATTACTTTTTGCACCTACAAATTCACCCAATTTCTCCAAAGTTTTATCTACACTTCCGTAGTTTACAAACTGGTCGCTGTCCATCATTCCTTTTTTTATGGCTTCAATAACAGGGTAAGGCGATGGGCCCATGGTTCCATTATTTAAATAAATAAAATCGGTGGTTAATGGAAACAATTGGCGAATGGTTTGCCAATATTTTTCATCATTATTAGCCACATCAATATTGGAAGTATTTGGCATTGAAAAACTGTTTTCTGCCATTAATTTATTGACACCTGCGCCTGCAATTAAAGCAGTGATGCCCGTTGTTATAAAATTCTTTCTTGATGTTTTCATCGCAATGTTTAATAAAATGAATATACGAATAATGGATTTTTTTTTGACATAAAAAAACCTTCAAGCTTTTAAACTTGAAGGTTTTATATAATTGTCCGTAGTTGGTGTCCTCACCAACTACAACAATTTACTACTCAGCTGGAGGAGTTTCATCTTCTTCAGATTCTTCTTCCTCTTCTTCGTCAGTATTAGGATTAATTTCAGCATCATCCATCGCTCTATCCACTATTTCATCCATTAATTTACTGGTTAATGCTTCAATGATAATTGGATTTCCGTCTTCATCTAATTCAATTACTTTTTCAACAATAATTGGGTTACCGTTTTCGTCTAATTCAATTACATCTTCATCGTCATCTCCTGGTATATAATTAATTTTAGCAACACTTGCTATTTCATCTTTACCACCAATATTAATTAAACGAACACCTTGTGTCACACGTCCGATTACTCTTAAATCTTTCATGCTTAAACGAATGGTAATACCGCTTTTGTTAATAATCATTACGTCCATGGTATCATCCACATCTTTAATAGCTACTAATTTACCAGTTTTTTCGGTAACATTCATGGCCATTACACCTTTACCACCACGGTTAGTAATTCTATAATCTTCCACCTCACTACGTTTACCCATTCCATTTTCAGAAACAACCAATACGTTTGTTACTTTAGGATCTTCAATAGAAACCATTCCAATTACTTCATCACCTTCAGCCAAACGAATTGCTCTTACTCCAGTAGCACTTCTTCCCATTGGGCGAACTGTACTTTCATTGAAACGAATGGCTTTACCATTTCTACTTGCTATAACCATTTCACAAGTTCCATTTGTTAACCTAGCTTCTACTAATTGGTCGCCTTCACGAACATTCATAGAATTGATACCATTTAAACGTGGTCGGCTATATGCTTCCAAAGTAGTTTTCTTAATGGTACCTTGTTGAGTTACCATTATTACATTCATTTGGTTAATATATTCAGGATTACTTAAACTTTTTACATTTAAAAATGCTTTTACTTTATCATCAACCGGAATATTTATTAAGTTTTGAATAGCGCGACCTTTAGTTGCTTTTTCACCTTCAGGAATTTCAAATACACGTAACCAGAAACAACGACCTTGCTCTGTAAATAACAATAAATAATTATGGTTTGTAGCCATAAATATATGCTCTACAAAATCTTCTTGACGTTTGGCCACTCCCCTGCTTCCTCGTCCACCTCTGGCTTGGGTGCGGTATTCACTTAATGAAGTACGTTTTACATAACCTAAATGCGAAATAGTAATTACCACTTCATCATCTGGAATTAAGTCTTCCATGCTCATTTCATTACCAACCATTTCAATAACGCTTCTTCTTTCATCGCCATATCTATCGCGCATATCAGTTAATTCGTCTTTGATGATTTGGTAACGCATTCCTTCGTTATTCAAAATTTCGTTTAAATGAGCAATTGTTTTCATTAACTCATCAAATTCCGCTTTAATTTTATCACGTTCCAATCCTGTTAAACGTTGCAAACGCATATCTAAAATTGCTTTTGCTTGAATTTCAGACAGTTTAAAAGTTTCAACTAAACCATTTTTAGCTTCATCAGGAGTTTGGGAGTCACGAATTAATTTAATAACTTGGTCTAAATGATCTAAAGCTATTAATAATCCTTCTAAAATATGTGCTCTTTTTTCTGCTTCCGCTAATTCATATTGTGTTCTTCTTACAACAACTTCATGACGGTGAGCAACAAAATTGGTAATTAATCCTTTTAAGTTTAATATTTCAGGACGACCTTTTACCAAACAAACATTATTAACACTGAATGAAGTTTGTAATTGAGTAAATTTAAATAACTTATTTAAAACTACATTTGGAACTGCATCACGTTTTAAATCAAAAACAATGCGCATTCCATCTCTATCACTCTCATCACGCACGTCACTGATGCCCTCAATTACTTTATCATTTACTAAATCAGCTGTTTGTTTTATTAACGTTGATTTATTTACTTGATAAGGAATTTCATTTACTACAATTTGATCTTTACCAGTTTTACTGGTTTCAAATATTGCCTTAGCACGCATTACAATTCTACCACGGCCAGTTTCAAAAGCATCTTTTACGCCTTCATAACCATATATAATTCCACCTGTAGGAAAATCTGGTGCTTTAATGAATTTCATTAATTCAGGGATAGTAATATCTCTGTTATCAATGTATTCAATTATACCATTAATAACCTCAGTTAAATTATGAGGAGCCATATTGGTAGCCATTCCCACTGCAATTCCAGAAGCACCATTTACCAAAAGATTTGGAAATTTAGCAGGCAAAACAGTTGGTTCTTGCAAACTATCATCAAAATTCGGACGAAAATCAACGGTATCTTTTTCAATATCGTTCAATAATTCTTCTGCAATTTTCTTTAATCGAGCTTCAGTATAACGCATAGCTGCAGGTGGATCTCCATCTACCGAACCAAAGTTACCTTGACCATCAACTAAAGTATAACGCATGCTCCAATCCTGAGCCATACGAACCATGGCATCATACACTGAGGTATCACCATGTGGATGGTATTTACCTAAAACTTCACCCACAATACGTGCTGATTTTTTATGAGCACGGTTAGCGGCTAAGCCTAAATCTGTCATTCCGTATAAAACCCTGCGGTGAACGGGCTTTAAACCATCGCGCACATCAGGTAAGGCGCGGCTAACAATAACCGACATTGAATAATCAATGTAAGCGGTTTTCATTTCATCTTCAATGTTGATTGGTATAATTCTGTCTTCTGCCATTTTTTATTGGTTTAAAACTACCTGCTTTTAAATAATTTACGTGTTTTTTTTGATTGTAATTAATAAAAACCGATAACATTCAAACATAATGAATATAATACATGTTTTGGATATAAAATACCCACATGTTTTTAACGAAATGTGGATTAATTTTTAAAGCAAAAAACGCAACCCATTTTAATGAATTGCGTTTCGTATTTATTCTTCCGTTTTTTTATCAATTGGAGTTTCTTTTTTCTTTTTCTCCTTCTTTTTAATAGTCGTAATTTTTAACTCGTCAGCATTTAAAGCTTTGTCATAATCTACTTCTATTGTATCTCCATTACCTGTTTGTTGTATCAACAATTGCTCAGCAATTCCATCTTCTACATATTTTTGGATAGTTCTTGCTAATGGCCTTGCACCTAAATCAGCATCAAATCCTTTTTCAGCTAAAAATGATTTAGCAGCCTCGGTAATGGTAAATTTAAATCCTAATTCTTCAATTCTAGTTATTAATTTACCCAAATTAATATCCAAAATTTTATTAATTGATTCTTTTTCTAATGAATTAAATACAATTACATCATCTATTCTATTTAAAAACTCTGGCGAGAAGAAACGCTTCAATGCAGCTTCTATTATTAATTTAGAATCTTTTTGAGTATTTGCATCTTTACTAGGAGTTCCAAATCCTACTCCAGCGCCAAAGTCTTTTAATTGGCGACTTCCAATGTTTGATGTCATGATAATAATGGTGTTTCTAAAATCAATTTTTCTGCCTAAGCTATCAGTTAAAAAACCTTCATCTAAAACTTGTAATAATATATTAAATACATCGGGATGTGCTTTTTCAACTTCGTCTAAAAGGATAACAGCATAAGGTTTTCTTCTGATTTTTTCAGTTAATTGTCCACCTTCTTCATAACCAATATATCCTGGAGGCGCACCAACTAAACGGCTTACAGCAAATTTCTCCATATACTCACTCATGTCAATGCGAATCATGGCGTCATCAGCATCGAATAAATAGCGTGCTAACACTTTTACCATTTCTGTTTTTCCCACTCCAGTTGGACCTAAAAAAATAAAAGAGCCAATTGGCTTATTCGGATTTTTTAATCCAGAACGGCTTCTTTGAACAGCTTTTGCTAATTTTTTAATGGCTTCATCTTGTCCAATTACTTTTCCGCTTAACTCCTCTCCCATTTTTAATAAACGTTCGCCTTCGCTTTGTGCTATTCGTTTTACAGGTATTCCCGTCATCATTGCAATTACTTCAGCTACGTCATCTTCAACTACAACATATCGTTGGTTTTTCGATTCTTCTTCCCATTTAGCTTTTTCAGTTTCTAATTGCTCTAGCAAATGTTTTTCTTTATCACGAAGTTTTGCAGCCTCTTCATATTTTTGACTTTTAACTACTTGATTTTTTTCAATTTTTATATCTTCTACTTGTTTTTCTAATTCTATAACTACCGAAGGAACATGTATATTACTTAAATGAACTCTTGCACCTACTTCATCCAAAACATCTATTGCTTTATCTGGTAAATGTCTATCAACCATGTAACGCGTGCTCATATTTACACAAGCTTCAATGGCTTCCTTGTTATATGTTACACTATGATGAGTTTCGTATTTATCCTTAATATTTGTTAGAATTTGAATGGTTTCTGCAGGAGTTGCAGGTTCTACCATTACTATTTGAAACCTACGTTCTAAAGCGCCATCTTTTTCAATATACTGACGATATTCGTTTAATGTAGTAGCACCAATACATTGAATTTCACCACGCGCTAAAGCTGGCTTAAACATATTAGAGGCATCTAAACTTCCACTTGCTCCACCCGCACCAACAATGGTATGAATTTCATCGATAAATAAAATCACATCAGGACTTTTTTCCAATTCATTCATCACCGCTTTCATGCGTTCTTCAAACTGTCCACGGTATTTTGTACCCGCTACTAAGCTTGCCATATCAAGCATTACAACTCTTTTATTAAATAATATTCTACTAACTTTGCGTTGAATAATTCTAAGTGCTAAGCCTTCGGCAATGGCTGTTTTACCAACACCTGGTTCTCCTATTAATACAGGATTGTTCTTTTTTCTACGAGATAAAATTTGAGAAACTCTTTCAATTTCTTTTTCTCTACCAACGATTGCATCTATCTTTCCTTCTTCAGCAGCTTTAGTTAAATCTCTTCCAAAATTATCTAATACAGGAGTTTTTGATTTTGGATCTACTCTTCTTGTTGATTCTTGCTTACGTTCTGAATCTCTTCCCGCACCGGCACCTGCAAAATAATCTTCTTCATCTGCAGGTAATTCGTTTCTAGGATTCTTTTTTGGACTATCAAAATCTTCATCAATTCTGTTTTCAATAGCTTGTTTAAAAATATCGTAATTGATACCAAACTGCGATAATATTTGCGATGCTAAATTGTCTTCATCTCTTAAAATAGAAAGCAATAAATGTTCCGTTCCAATAATATCTGTTTTAAATATTTTAGCTTCTAAATAAGTAATTTTCAAAACTTTTTCAGCTTGCTTTGTAAGTGGAATATTTACAAAATTTGTATTGTTACTTGCAGTGCTTCTAATCGAATCTTCTATGGTTCTTTTTAACCTAGAATTATCAACGCCTAAAGCCTTTAATATTTTTAAAGCCTTGCCTTCGCCTTCTCTAATTAAGCCTAATAATAAGTGCTCAGTTCCTATATAATCATGGCCTAAACGAATGGCTTCTTCGCGACTATAACTTATTACATCTTTTACTCTTGGTGAAAATTTAGCTTCCATGTTGTATTTCCAAAATTTTTTCATTTAACTCGCAACAAGTCAAATTCAGTTCCAAATATGTTGACTGCAATTTAGCATACACAGTTTAATAATTCTAATTATTTATCTACATTTAATAAAATGAATTACATATAATTTATAATCAAATATTTAAATCTAAATTTATTGTGGATATTTTTAATTTATTTACCATTCCATGGCAACTTCATTTCTAGTAATATCTGCCATTGTTTCACATTTTCTAATTAAGTGTGGAACGCCTTTATAAATTAATACTTCTGCCGGTCTAAATCTTGCATTGTAATTGCTACTCATGGTTATACCATAAGCACCCGCATTTAAAAAACAAAGAATATCGCCTTCTGAAACTTCATTTAGTTTTCTATCCCAAGCAAATGTGTCAGTTTCACAAATGTATCCAACTACGGTATAAATTCTTTCTTTACCATTTGGATTACTTAAGTTCATAATGTGATGGTAAGAATCGTAAAGCATGGGTCTAATCAAATGATTTAAACCACTGTTAACGCCAACAAATACTGTAGCTGTGGTTTGTTTTATCACATTGGCTCTTACTAAAAAATAGCCACTTTCACTTACCAAAAACTTTCCTGGTTCAAACCAAAGTTCTAAATCTTTGCCATATTCTTTGCAAAATTCAACAAAACGTTCGCTTAAACTTTTGCCTAATTCTTCTATATCGGTAGTTATGTCGTTCGGTTTATAAGCAACTTTAAATCCGCTTCCAAAATCTATAAAGTCAAGCTCAGTAAAATCTTTAGCCGAATCAAATAAAATTTCAGCACCTTGTAAAAAAACACCAGCATCTAAAATGTCACTTCCAGTATGCATGTGCAATCCATTGATATGAATATTATGAGATTTTACCACACGCAATGCATGGCGTAATTGATAAACCGAAATACCAAATTTTGAATCAATATGTCCCGTAGAAATTTTACTATTTCCACCCGCTAAAATATGCGGATTTAAACGAATGCAACAAGGTACTGAATGTCCGTATTTACTACCAAACTGTTCTAAAATAGAAATATTATCAATATTGATGTGAACTCCTAATTCTACTGCTTGAACAATCTCATCGAAGCTTACACAATTAGGAGTAAAAATAATGTCTTTTGGCAAAAAACCAGCTGCCAAACCCAAATGAACTTCATTAATAGAAACGGTATCTAATCCACTTCCTTGCTGCTGTAATAATTGTAAAATAGCAGTATTGTTCAAAGATTTGCAAGCATACTTTATTTTTATATCTAAAGGTTTAAAAGCATTAATTAACTTTTGATATTGGTTAATAATTGTTTCAGCGTGATACACATAAACAGGTGCTTCGTAGGTTTCAGCAATTGCTAATAATTGCTCATTCAATTCTTGGTTAATCATTCAGTTTTTTTGATGTAAAAATAGGTCTGCAATATGCACAAAAAAAAGGATAACTTATACTATAAAGTTGTCCTTTTATTGCATTTTTTTGTCCGTGGTTGGTATCCTCACCAATCCACTTTTTTGTTTTTCATTGGTTGGTGAAAACACCCAACCATAGGCAGCATCTTAATCAACAACTATCTCCTTTCTACCACATACATGGCGTATTTTTTTTCTCTTAAAAACTTTTCTGGATCAATGGCGGCAAATTCTTTCGTCATTTTTTTATCAATACCACTTCTTAAGTTTTCTGTTAAATAATATAACCAAGCCTTTTTGAAACGTAATTTTTCAAAAGCAAAATGTTTCAATGGAATCAAAAAACGTTCGGCATACATATAAATAAACTTACTCATTGGAAGCACATTTAATGTAATGTCTTTTTCGTAAGTTACTTTCCAACCTTTATTGGCAATTTTACTTAAAAAGTTTTCTTCTAAATGTCCTGATTTATTAATTCCATCTTGGTTTTTTCTGAAATAATCAACTATAATCCATCTTCCTCCAACTTCCATAAATTTATCTACATGTTCAATGGCAATATCCAAGTTGATGTATTGCAACGATTCAGAATTGATAATGGTTTTGTATTTCTGCTCCGATTTAAAGTCTTCAAACTTTGCATGGTGACAAATTAATCCTTGATATTTGGTTTCAATATGGTTTTTTTGATTCACATTTGGAGTCAATGCTTCTACATTGATTCCATTTTGTTTTAACATAGCCGATAAACCACCCATTCCACAACCCACATCCAAAACCAATCCTTGTTTATCATCAATTAAATGCATGATGTTTTCAGCATATTTCATTTGTGCTTCTTCTACATCTTTAACAGAAATAGCATCCGGAGCAATGTTTATATCTTCAAAATAACCCCAATGCAGCATGTCATTTTTCAGTATTTTTGAATACAAATATAATTCTAAATCGTAGGAAGATTTATCGTAATTGGAATTTTGTTTGTGATATTGATATGCTTTAAACCAGTTAATTGGATTTAAAAAAATAGTAATGTTTTTATTCATTAGGGGAAAATTATTTTAATTGATTAATTACAATTATAATAATTTCATTCTTAAAATATCATTACTATCAACACATTATAAAATTATAATTTGTTTTAAATTTCTATTCACGCTCTACTTTCAATTCATGTATCAAATTATTTTTCATAAAAATATACAATCTTAACTTTAATCCAGACTCAGTTTCGTAACTAGCAATGGCATATTTGGCACCTTGTGCCGATGCGCCTCTGTGTTTTATATTAATTATTTTGGAAGGATAAGTGTCAAAAAACTTTTTTAGCATTTGTTCAGCTTGTGCTTTACTACAAAGACTTTCAGTTTCCAATAATGTAATTTCTACATTTGCATTTAAAAACTTTGAAACCAAATCGCTTTTATTTGACTTAATAGTTAAAACTACATCATCAAATACATCGGCTTTACTAATAAATGGTATTAATAATAAAAATAATAATAGGCGTTTCATAATTTTCAGTGCTTTATAATTTGATATTGCAAGCTTAAACATTTTTTACTAAAACCATGCCATATTGTTAATAATTGAACATAAAATGATAATTCTTTTGACTTTTTCACAAAGCAACACAAACTTAATTATGCAAAGAAAATTTAAATTTATATTTTGCCACGTTTTAAAATGAATTCCTGAATGAGATTTTTATACATAATAATAACATTTTTACTAATAAATACTCTAAGTTTTGCTCAAAATTCTGGTTTAATTACCGGAAAAATATTAGATGCTAAACACAATGAAACCCTCATTGGAGTTACCATAGTGGTTAAAGGAACTTCGTATGCTACTCAAACAAATTCTCAAGGAATTTTTACTTTAAAAAACATAAAAGCAGGAGAATATAATATTGAAATAAAATATTTAGGTTTCAAAACTGTTTTAAAAACTGATGTAAAAGTTAAAGCTGGAATAACAACTGATATTGGAACCATTGAAATGCAAACTGCCAGCACCAATATGGATGAAGTAGTAATTTTAGGAAAAAAACCTTTAATTGACGTTGACAAACCACAAACTGTAAATACCATTAGCCAAGACAATATTGAATTAGCTCCTTCTCGCCAATTACAACAAATTATCAATACACAACCCGGTGTTGTTCAATCGCCAGCAGGAGTAAACATTAGAGGTGGTAGAACTTATGAAACAGGAACATACATAGATGGTGTAAATGTTACAGATCCTCTTTCAGGTACAGGATTTGGTTTGGATATAGGTTCAAATGCTATCAGTGAAATTGAAATTACAACAGGAGGAATTGGTGCTGATGTAGGTGATGCCACATCGGGAGTTATTAGCACTAAAACCAAGCGTGGTGGCGATAAATATGAAATAAATGCAAGTTACAAAAGAGATGATTTTGGATTTAACAAAAATTCAAAAGCAAACTGGAATAGTCAAGTAGCTGAA
>CAISTO010000197.1 GCA_903888395.1 uncultured Bacteroidota bacterium
CCATTTTAGCATTGCAAAGCAACCGTGAAATAGCTGATAAACTAGCCATGTTGGTGGAATACATTATAGATAGGAAGCACTAATTTAATAATTTAGTGCCTAACTTCAAATGATTGATTAAATGTTTTATTTTCAGAAATTAGCTGAATTATATACAATCCATCTGCGAAGTTTAAAGTGCTAATTTCTTCCAAATTTTTACCTTTAATTTTAAAAATCAAATTGCCAATTTGGTTATAAACTTTGACTTCACTTACTATGAAATCGCTTGAATTAAATTGCAATTTTTCTTTACAAGGATTTGGATAAATATTTAAACTTATTTTAATGTTTTCAAATACTGAATTTGGAACATAATTAAAAGTATCAGTGTAATTATAACAGTTATTTTTATCAATCATTAATGCATGGTATTTGCCAATTACAGTTGGGGTATAAGTAGCTGAATTTTGTCCACTTAGAAACTGTCCATCTTTAAACCAACTATACGTTTTTCCAACTGCTGGATTTACAGATAAAACATTTCCATTTTTTAATATGTTCACTTTAGTTAATGCATTTACCAAAACATTTATTTTTTTGGGATTACTTATGCTAGAACCCACTGTTTGAGTTACATAAAAGGTGGTGTCACTATTTATATTTAAAACCAAATTATTACCGGTAAAAACTAAATTTGTTAACAACGAATCAGAATACCAACGAATGTTAGTTCCAGTAGCAGCAATAGTTTTGGGTGAACCATCATTACAAAAAATTAAGTTTCCAATTGCTGGCTGTGCTACTGAATAGTTTTTAAGTAAAAAAATGTCTGATTCACCAACCACAGTTAAAGATTTTCCATCAATTACATTGGTTGTTGTGGCTTGAAAATGACCACCTAAATACCAATTGCCTTTTTTATCAATTGCTAAATCAATGGCATAAGCCCAATCAGATTGGCCTAAACTTTTTATCCATTCAGTATTACCATTTTTATCCAAAGTCATCAAAAAGGGATATGATTTATTACTAATCCCATCGCCAATGGAAGAAGAGCCAAATGAAAATGAGAAATTATAGTTACCGATAACTGCAATTTTTCCTTCATTGGTAAACTTAACAGCTTTGCCTAATGAATAAATGGTATTTGATTTTTTTGCCCATAATAAATTTCCATTTTTACTATATGAAACAATAAAAAGATTGTCTTTTTCGTTGTCATTACTTAAAACAATACTTTCAATTTTTATAGGCCTAAAAAATTCTCCAATAATAACCACTTGGTTACTATCAGATACTGCAATGTCCCAAATATATTCACCTCCTAAAACTCCTTCGGGATATATAGTTTTATACCATTTTAATTTTCCTGTAATATCAAAACAAGCTGTAATAATTTTTGCATCTTTAATGGTATCATTTTTTATGTAAACACTATTATCTGAATTGGTAACAACGTATATTAAGCTGTCTTTTAAAGCGATTCTTCCAATCCTTGAACTCAAGCTATTACTTCCAATTGGTATAACCATTTTAGCTGTTAAATTGGTATCTAATCTGGCAATATACATTCCAGTTCCGCCCAAATGTGGCATCTGAGGTAAGCCATCTAAACTAAAATTACTAAAGCTAAATGAACCTCCAACCCAAATATTTAGGTTTTTATCTATTTGTAAATTAGATAAACGAGCATTTTGAGCATTGAAAGTTTTTTTTACTAAAATAATACCATTGCTGTTAATTTTATATAATGTTCCAGGTTTATCTAAGGACATGTAAATATTTTGATTTCTATCTACTTCAAGACCACTTACTGGATCGGTACTTGGTGCTACATCTACATTTAAAGCCCAAATAAACTGACCACTTTCCGTAAATTTAGCAAGAAAATAATTGTAAGGATTGGCACCAATTTTTACCAATGTAGTATCGCCAATAGTCATGGTAGTTCGCATTCTCCCAGAAATATAAACATTGTTTAAATTGTCAGTACTCACTTTGTCGGTATTGTCAAATTGAGTAGAACCAAAATTCTTTAACCAAGTATTTTGAGCAGATACATAACAGCTAAAAAGGCAAAAAAACAGTAAGTAAAAAAATAGTTTGTTCATTATAAAAATAAATTGGAACTAGTTTGAAATAACTAAACTGATTGTTTGTAAAGTTTAGTTAAATTTAACATCATATCATCAGTCATTTTTTGCAAATCAAACTCATTTTTCCAGAACCAATCTTGGCGAGCTTCCGTATCATCAATACTTTTGGGCCAACTATCGGCTATTGCTTGTCTAAAGTCGGGAGCAAAATCAATGGTGAAATTTGGAATATGTTTTTGAATAGATGCGGCAATTTCTAATGGATTAAAACTCATACCTGCAATATTATAACTGCTTCTAATTTTTACATTTTCTGCAGGTGCTTCCATGATGCTAATTGTTGCACGAAGTGCATCAGGCATATACATCATTGGAAGCGTAGTTTGCTCATTTAAAAAGCAAGTATATTTTCCATTTTTTATAGCTTCATGGTATATATGAACCGCGTAATCAGTAGTTCCACCACCTGGTGCCGACTTATGTCCAATTAGTCCTGGATAACGAATACTGCGCACATCTACATTGTATTTTTGGAAATAATATTCACAGAAGCGTTCACCTGCTTGCTTACTAATTCCATAAATAGTATTTGGCTCCATAACAGTATATTGAGGAGTTAAAATACTTGGAGTTGTGGGTCCAAAAACTGCAATAGAACTTGGCCAATATACTTTTTTAATTAAACCTTCTTTGGCAGCATCTAATATATTAAACAAGCCTTGCATGTTTAAATCCCAAGCAAATTTTGGATTTTTTTCAGCAGTAGCACTTAGCATTGCTGCCAATAAATACACTTGAGTAATATTATATTTTTTTATAATTGCATAAACACCATTTCTATCCAAAATATCAATTATTTCAAACGGACCAGTTTCTATGGCAGGTAATTTTAAATCGCTACAAACAACATTATTTGTACCATAAATTCCTCTTAGCGATTCGGCTAATTCTGTTCCTATTTGCCCATTTGAGCCAATGATAAGTATTGCTTCTGATTTCATATTTTTTATTTTTATTGCCCTTTATTTATGTCAATTTACTATCGTCCATTGAACTATGGTCTATCATCTATTGACTATGGTCTATCGTCTATTCAACTACAAATTTACTTTTTAACGTTTGGTTATTCAAGTTGATTATTAATAGGTACATTCCTCGGGTAAAAGTTGTAACATCCAAATCTAATATACAATCAGCGGTGTTTTTTGAATAAACTAATTTGCCTTGTAAATCATAAACTTGGTATGTTTTGATAGCATTACTTAATGAATTTTCTAACTGAATATTTAATTGGTTAGTAGCTGGATTTGGGAATACTTTTAACATTTCATTGCCAAGTATTTCTTCATTACCTAAGCCTGCTATTCCTGTAAAACTAATTTTATAAAAACTACCAAAATCTGGATTTATTTGTTGAACAACTCTATAAGGATTAGTAGCAGTAATTCTAATTGAACCGCTGCCAGTGCCACTTCTGCTAGCCCAAAAATCTAAACCATCTTTTCCACTGTCATCTAATTGAAAAGTAAAACAACCATAACCAATATTTAAAGTATCTAAATGACGTAAACTTGGTTTTGTAAAACTTTTTTGTGCAACAATAGTTCCCATCGCATTTTTTAAAGTCCAATTGCTTTCTAGTGGAAATTTATTAGTAGTAGTTTCAATGATTATTTGTGAAGGAAATGTTTTTGGAATAGCAACATTATATGTTTCTTTTCTATCGTTTGAATTGTTTTCATCTGTTTGACCATTTGGTTTCTCCACCCAAACTTTAAATGTTTTATTTGTTAAATCCCAATCAATATAAGGTAAGTTTACATTTTGTGTTTTACCAAATGCTAAACTTCCTTGCCAAGTAAAACTACTAATGGTTTTGTTTCCCGATTGGTATTTAATCACACAATTATTTAACTCATTTTTACCATTATTTTTTAAAACAATTTGGGCATTTTCACAAATTGGATTTAAACGTTGGTACCTAAAATCGTTACTTGGATAAATTATCTCATCAACTGTTACTTCATTTGAATAATTATAGTCATTGTAATAAATTAAATTACCCGCTACACTGTATCCAGCACCACCATTTGCAGTAAATGTATCAAAATCCATGTCAATAATATTTGAACCTTCAACCATGTTTATCTCATATTCGTAAGGCGCTATTTGTTCACCCGGACACCAATTTGCTCTATCATAAATCCAAGTTCCACCTTGATTTATAATGGCGTTTTCACCACAATTTTCTTTCCAAACTAGTTGCTTTGCAATTTGAGAATTGTTTAATTTTAAGTAGAAATTTTTAGGGCAAAACTCAGAACAACCTTCATTACTTTCACCACCATGGCCCGAAACTGTTAAACGTAATTTTACAGTTTTTGCATCTAAATCTTTTGGGAAAGTTTTTGGTACTAAATAATTTTCAATTGAATTATTGAT
Source organism: uncultured Bacteroidota bacterium (assembly GCA_903888395.1). Lineage (GTDB taxonomy): Bacteria > Bacteroidota > Bacteroidia > UKL13-3 > UKL13-3 > JAAFJM01. The sequence continues at coordinate 4,521 of CAISTO010000197.1, forward strand.
GTTACCATAAGGAAAATAACCATAATAAAGTGGTTCTATTTTTAATACATCTCTTGCTGGCGTTCCCTCAATAAATTCAAAATTTACAGTGCAGGTAAATCCAAATGAATAACCCGAATAATCCATTCTAATTTGAACAGAATCCTTTAATTTACTGGCAAAATCAGTTACGTCAAAAACGTAAGTGTATTTAAAATCTTTTGGGAAAAACTTGGCATAAGGAGTAATCATTCGGCCTAATTCATAATTTACAATCACGTCAAAAACTTGATAATAATTTCTAACTATTTTAACAACATAATTAGCTGAATTTTTAACTAAAAAAGAATCAATCACATTTCCAGCTGTATCATAATTATAGCTATAAAATGTAGGCCATACTTTTAAAGTGTCAGTAACTAAAGTAGGTTTTTGAGCATTGTTATTTAACAAAACTACTAATTGCTTATTAGCTATGCTATCAATGGTTTTAGTAATTTTATTATAAGAATATTTATATGTAGTATCGTTAAAATAAAAAAGTGAATCAGGAGTTGAACTTACACCAATAATACTATAACTATTTGCACTTTTTAATGTCGAATCTTTTTTACCAGTATTTTCTCTTACCAATAAAGTATTGGTATAATCCCACTCACATTGGCCATTACTGGTGCAACCAAGTGTATATTTCATAATTATTTTCTGATATTTTTTAGATCCATCTGGAAATTTGACCCAGGTGTCAAAATTTCCATATCTATTCATGGAAAAATTATCGAAAGATTTTACTTTAGTTGTGTCGCCATTAGCTGCTTTTAAGCTATTTACAAAAAATAAAATTGTGATTAAATATAAAATTTTCTTCATTTAAAATATAAAATTAGTTAGGCAAAGTAAAAAAATGTTTCAATATTTGAATAGAAAGATTTATTTGCACCTTTAAAATATATAAAAATGAAAAAAATAATTACCATTTGTTTGTTAGCATTAATTAGTTTTAGTGCTTCAGCGCAGTTCGGATTTTTCAAAAAAAAATCAGAAATTGAATCCTTTAAAGAGAAAAAAGTCATTGTAGTTTTATTTTATGATAGTGCTTACAATGCTGCTGTAGAGCTTGCTATGATTAGAAACTGGAAGTTTAGTAGCTTTGAAGTAGCTTTTGACAACGAATTATTAAAATACAAAAAAGAAAATGTTGTTTATTTAAGCTTCAGCAAATCGAAAGGAAGTAAAAACAAAGCAAAATTAGGAAGTTGCGAAGAAGATTTTAATGGATTAGTGATGTTAAGTAAATTCAAACGTAAATCAATGCCTGAAGATATTTTAGCTCAAGCATTTTGCAGCAATAATATAGATACTAGCGATTGGGAATTTGAATTACAACGTGGAGTTCAAATGATGAATAATTATTTTGAATATTCAAGTAATGCCGCTAAAGATGGCGATATAACTGCATCGAAAATGATGAACAATTATCCTTCCGATAAAAGCCAATTATTGGATAAAAAACTATTGGTAGAAGATAAAATGTTAGAATTAAAAGGCAAAAAAGATGCTGCAGATATATTTGATGGCGAAGTAGCGGAAGTTGACAGGGATTTAATTTATAAAGCTGTGGCCGATCAAGATAATGCTGTTGCTTATTACCTTTGGGTTAAAGATGAAAAATATTGCAATAAATTGGTAATTAGCGCTCAAAATAGTGAAATAATGTATTATGAAACTGCCACTCCTGATAAGTGTAAGTTAAATAATAAAGATTTAGAAGCGTTAAATAGTATCAAGAAAAATGCTTCAAAAAATAATAGATAATTTCTATTTTTAAATGAGAGCCATGATTAGATGCCCAATTTATTCATGGTTTTTTTATGAATTTATATTCATAATTAGCCATCATAAAGCTAATATAGATAAATTAGTAAATACATACATTTTATAACATAAAAAAACAGCCGTTACAATTGCTTGTAATGGCTGTTTTAGTTTTAAAGCATTTAATTTATTCTACTACTATTTTTCTAATGATTGATTTACCATCAACCATTGCTTTTAACACGTAAATTCCTTTGTTTTGAATAGTAATTGAATTGGTTTTATTCAATTCATCTTTGATGATTAATTTACCAGTTACATCATATATTTCGTAAGAAGCATTTTTTAAATTTAAATCTGTGGTAAAGTAAATAGTTCCATTACTAGGATTTGGATAAATATTGAAATTAGCATTTGAAACTTCATTTACTCCAACTTCATGATGTATTCCAAACTCAACGCTACTATCTTTTAAAACGCCATTTATTTCTGAAATATATACCTTAGCTTTTGAAGTAAATGCCCATGGAGCAATTACTGAAATGGTACCCAAACTGGCTTTTTCTTTTGTAGTTAAAAGCACTTTTGAACTATCTTTTATTTCAATATATACAGAATCAACAAAAGCACTTTGCCAAGTAATATTTTCCAATTTACCAGGGAACCAATTATCAGTAGCAACTGGAGTTAACAATTTTAAAGTAGGAATATTAATGGTAAAGTTTGCATTGCTCAAATCAGTAGTAGAATTATCAGAAGTGGTTATTCTAATTTTTGCTGAAGCTGTAGCCACGGCAGGAACAGTCCAAGCATAAGTTGCAGGACTCGCATTTACAGAATCTATCAAAATAAAATCAGTTCCATTAGTAGTGTACTCCAATTTTACATTACCAGTAATTCCGGAAGCCAACCAAGTAATATTAGTTGTTTTTCCAGCTACTAAATTTTCACCACCATTAGGTGTATTAACAGCTAATATTTTACCTGCAATTAAAGTCATTGTTTTAAAATCAATTAAACTAGCCCAACTCGGATTATCAATAAACGGATTTCTGTTTTTTTGAACAGAAGCTATGTATTCATGGCGAGCAATTTCTTCATCACTAGGTGGATCTTGTTGGTGCCATTTCATTAACACTGCTAAACCTTGATCAGCAGGTAAAGTCCAAATATTTCCATTGATTCCATTGTAAGAAACACACATATAAAACATCGCGCGAGCTAAATCACCTTTTTGAGTATCTTTAGGTTCGTAAACTGTATTGTTATTTGCATCTTTTCCTAATTTACCAAAACCTGAAGGGGATGTGGAAGTAACTGTTACACACTCGCCAAAAGGATTATTTGAACGTGGCGCATTGGCCAAAGTTTGATGAGCTGGAAATAAGTTATGCAAATCATTGTATTCAGGTAATTCTAAATTAGTAGGACTACGAGGCCAATTAGGGTTTTGAGTAGCATTATTACTTGGCATGGTACTCTGCGCACGTGTGTGTTCTCTTGTTAAAATACCAGTACTTCCACTAGCATTCCAAACAAAAGGTTCTGCATAAATGTATGGAATTCCAGTATAAACACAGTTTACCACTTTTTTTCCTAAAGTAGTATCTCTACCTAAAAAATTAGTAATTACTGTTGAAATATAATTACTATAAAACACAGTATCGTGAACATTTACCTTAGCACTTAAATTGGTTAAAAAACTACTAGACGATGGATCAATGGAGCTATAATAAGTTCCAGGATTACCAGCCAATGATTGAACCGTACTTCTATTTATACTACTTGTTAAATAGTTTTCGTAAGTGGCTGGGCCATTAAATGAAAAAACAGCATAACTATAGTTGTTATTTGCTAATACATAAGTTGGTTTAAAAGTACCTACTTTTCCTACATAAGCTACTTGCGCAGCTCCAATATATTCACCTCTTTGGTATGTAATACCATCAGTTGGAGTTTCAGTTATTGAACCATTTTTTTTACGTAAAACTACATAGTTTTCAGTGCTTGAACTTGTATCAGCAATGGTAACATTCATGCCATAAGCAGTAACATTTGAAAAGTTAATATTGGTCGATTTAAAACTAGGTTCAGTTGCTAAACTTCCAGCAATTCCATATAAATTTATTGTAAATTGTGTTTTGTCTATATCATTATTAAAAATATTGATAGCAGCCAATTTACTTCCGTTTCCAGTAGTATTTAATGTACAATTGATAATGGTTGAATCATTGGCGGCAAAAGATATTGGCAAAGTACTAGTAATTGCATATGCATTTGCATCTTTTCCAGTAAAGCTAATACTACTAATTATTAAGGTATCAAGTGTTCCAATATTTTTAACTTTAAATGAAAAATTAGCATTATTTCCAATTACATTTTGAGTATTGTTTGCAATCACCTGATTATTTCTACTTACAACTAAAGTTGGTGTGGTGGCTGCAGGAGCAGCTTTAATTACAACACTGTCTAAAGCTACATTACTACCCGATTCTTTAGTAGCATATAAAAAACGAATGTATCTTGAAGTTGAGGCTGGAGTATTAACAAACCTAGTCATGGTTCCTGTAAGTGGTGCCGAAGTTGTAAAAGTTCTCATATCAGTCCAAATTATTGTATCAGCCGATTCTTGCACTTTAAAAACTCCTGTAAACGAAGGCGCAGGATTTATTCCAGTTCCTTTTAACCAATAACTAACCGGACCTGGTTTGTCGGCTAGCCAAATGGTTATATATTCATTGGTAGCATCTAAACGGGCAGCGGTGTTGTCGCCACCAACAGAATTTGCCGCACCAGCATAAGTAAATGAACCACTGGTACCCAATCCTAAAGTCCAACCAGTTGGTGGAGTAGCAATGGAAGGGGTAGAAAAATTCCAAAATGTTGGAAGTAAAGCCTGCGCTTGTGATGCGATTGCTATAGCACAAAAGCTAATATTAAGTAAGAATTTTTTTATCATTATTTTGCTATTTAAAAAGCCACGCAATATAAAACAATAATTTAAAACTATTATTATCAATATGTAAACAACATTACTTGACATTAAAATAAGAGTAAAACTAATTATTAAAAAGATTTATATTGCGTATTATTAATTCCATGAGAGAAGAACTATTACACTATATTTGGCAAAGTAAAATATTACTCAAACAGTCTTTATTATTAGTAAATGAAAAGCCTGTAGAAATTTTAAATATTGGAGTTTTAAACCATGATGCTGGTCCTGATTTTTTTAATGCTAAAATAAAAATTGACAATGAAATTTTAGTTGGAAATATTGAAATTCATATCAAAGCAAGTGATTGGATAAGCCACAAACATGCTGGAGATAAAAAATACGACAATGTAATTTTACATGTAGTCTTTGAAAATGATAAACCCATTTTTGACAATAATAGCATGCCAATATTAACATTGGAACTGAAAAACTATTTAGATCCAAAACTATTACATAAATATAAAATATTAGCTCAACAAAAATCTACAATTCCTTGTGAACCAATATTTAATTTACCAAATGAATTTAAATTAAATAATTGGTTACACCGATTGGTTTTTGAACGTTTAGAAAAAAAATGTGATCGGATTGAAGCATTGCTGAAGGCAAATAATAATAATTGGGAACAAACTTTTTATGTGCTTACGGCAAAATATTTTGGACAAAAAACAAATGAACAAGCATTTGAATGGTTGGCAAAAAACTTACCCATTCACGTCATTGCAAAGCATAAAGATAAACTGAGTCAAATAGAAGCATTAGTGCTTGGAACTGCTGGTTTTTTTGATAAAAAATTAAATGATGATTACTTGAAATTTTTGCAAAAAGAATATTTTCATCTTCAAAAAAAATATGAATTGATTAGTATTGATAAGGAAATATGGAAGTTTGGAAAAATGCGCCCAGGAAATTTTCCAACCATTAGATTGATGCAATTTGCCGCACTTTTATATCAAAGCAGTCATTTGTTTTCAAAAGTTTTAGCCATTGATACTGTCAAAGAATTACAAGCATTGTATCAATTAAAACACATTCATTTGATACATTTAAGTGAGTTAAGTAACCATGATTTTGATGCGGTGAAAACTGATTTAGGAAATTCGGCTATCAATACAATCATAATAAATACGGTTGTTCCTATTGTTTTTTTATATGGGAAATTACGTTTTGACGAAAGCAAATGTGATAAAGCAGTGGCATGGTTAGAACAATTAAAGCCCGAAAAAAATAATGTTATTACTTTTTGGGAAACCTTAAATATAAAATCTCAAAATGCAGCACAAACACAAGCATTATTACAATTAAAAAATGAATATTGCGACCATAAAAAATGTTTGAATTGTGAAATAGGTTTTCATGTTTTAAACAATAACTAATTATTTATGAAAAAAATTCTATTTGGATTACTGTTTATACTTTTTTTTACTTTGCAAAATTATGCTCAAAAAACTTTATTGTTTTTAAATACTAACACCCATAAAACTATTGAAATATGTGAAGGGCAAACACTTTCAGTTCAATATATAGGATACAATAACCAAATATATCACTTTAAAAACATAGTGAGCCAAATAAACGATTCAATTATACTTTTAGGAAATATGAGTGAGGAAAAATCTGTTTGGGTTCAAAAATTAACAGGAAAATTTGAACCTAATTATCGCATCATTGCTATTAAAGATATTGTGGCATTTAGGAGAATTACTATAGGAAGAACTTTGGGAAAAAGTCTTGTATCAAGTACCATTGCGCTAGGAACAATTTATGGCATGTATAGTTTGTTTAGCAAACAAACTTTAAGTTACGCTCCAAGCATTTTAGTTTCTTTTGGAATTGGAATAATTTCTACTACTTTAAATGCAATAATTTTACCTGAAAATCCAAGATATAAAGTAAAAGAAGGTTGGGTAATTAGTGTAAGGAATTAACTAAATATATTCGCTCATTTCCATAGCCATTTTCTTGGCTTCGGCCATTGCTGCTTCAGCAAAATCAAGTCCATTGCTCGCATAAATAATACTTCGAGAAGCATTAATTAATAAACCAATTTCATCGGTTTTTCCGTACTTAACTACCTCGGCTAAACTTCCTCCTTGCGCACCAACTCCAGGAACCAATAAAAAATGAGTAGGAGCATGCTTTCTAATAATAGTAAAATCTTGAGGTTTGGTGGCACCTACCACAAACATTAATTGTTCATCGGTAGCTAATTTGCAAGTGTTTTTTATAACATGTTCAAACAGAAATTCATCATTTAATTTTTGTTGCTCATAATCGGCACTACCAGCATTACTGGTTAATGCCAAAACAATTCCCCATTTGTTTTTATGCTCAAAAAATGGCGCTAAACTATCATTTCCCATGTATGGTGCAAGAGTAATGGCATCAAAATTCATTTTTTCAAAAAATGCTTTAGCATACATATTACTCGTATTTCCTATGTCACCACGTTTTGCATCGGCTATTGTTAAAATATTGCTTGGAATTAAAGCCAATGTTTTAGCCATACTCTGCCATCCGCTTATACCTTCTGCTTCATAAAATGCAGTATTTATTTTATAGCTTACGCAATAATCTTTTGTAGCTTCAATAATAGCTTTATTAAACTCAAAAATTGGATCCTCGGTTGCTAATAAATGCTTTGGAATTTTTGTTAAATCAGTATCTAAGCCTACACATAAAAAGCTTTTCTTTGATTTGATTTCTGATATTAGTTCTTGTCTTGTCAATGTGAAATATTGTTTTTTTAAAATAAAAAATTCAGTTCAAATATAAAATTGTTCATGCTTTTACCCGTGTTTGTTGGTTTAATTCCTTGAAGTATACCATTGTTTATACTCATAAAACCATACTTAAGCATGGTTTGAAAGCTAACATGACCTAACCTTATATGATAACCAACACAAGCCAACAAATCTAATTTATTTAAATTAGGAATGCTGTCATACCTATCTAAAAATTGACCTTTGTAAATAGATGAAGTGAGTAAATAGGAAAACTGAGGGCCAAAAAGTATTTTATGGTTTTCATCTTTTGTTAAATTAATAAAACATAACAAAGGCATGTCTAAATAAAATAATCTTATGGCACTGTATTCATTGTCTTTTGGGGTAAAATTACTTCCTCTAAAACTTCCATTTAATTCAATTTGATAACCCCACTTTTCACTTTTAAATTTTCTACGCATGTAAACACCGCCATTTAAACCAAAGTTTGAAGTATTATTACTGTTTTCCTCGCCCATTAAAGTGCTAAATTGGGAACCTAGTTTTATACCAAATTTATATTTATCGTCAGGTAAAACCTTCACAGGCCTGCTTTCATCTTCCTCTAAAGTAGAATCAATTGAATCTTCAACTTGTGCTTGCAGCAAATTAGAGCATATAATAAAAGCAAAAATAATTACAAATTTTATCCTATTCATAAACAAATAATGAAATGCGAAAATACTAGATTTTAAAAAGGTTTTTCATAAAATATTCTTATAAAAATTGTTGTGTTTGATATTTTTGTTAAAAATGCTTAACATTTAATAACATATCAAACAAATTATGAAACTTCGTATAGTAAGTGACGCATGTTTAGGTTAATATTTTATTATAATTCTATTATTCAATATGTTAGAGCAAGTATCAGATACATTGTTAGCAAATACATACTTTTCCACAAGTTATAAACTTTATTGGTCTGATTGTTAGCAATACACGTAATAATGATAAAAAAATAAGGTGCTTTTGTATCATAAAAAGTCTGAATATACCTAAATTGCAGCCAGAAAAAAACAATATTTTGATGAACAAGACAGAAGATAAACCAATCATTTTAACTAAACGCAAAAACATTCAAACAGTATTAGATTATTGTGTGGAACAAAAATTGAGTTTTAGTGCTAATCCTCGCGCAATCAGCATAGATGAGTGGGAAATTGAATTAAACATTACAACAATTAAAGGTGCAATTGCATTAGGGATTTTTGTTAAAGAAAATAAATTAGAAATATATGGTATGGGTACAACAACTCCAGAAATGGTAAGTAAACCAAAGCCAGCTGCACCTGCAGTAAATAACAAAAAAGCAGAAATTAAAGAATCATATGTAGCTCCAAGCTTAATTGATGAATTAGTTTCAATACCTGTAGTAGAAGAAAAAATAGAAGCTTCAACTACACTTTCGTTTGACTTAAATAACAGTAACAACTAAAAGAAATTAAAGTTGTTGTCATAAACATTTAGGTGAATCTCTTATTGCAAGTAAGAGAAAATTTAATTGATTACACAGAATGCGGACGCGTGCAAGAGCGTCCGCTTTTGTATTTTATAGGCCTCCCTAATTTTAAATATTAAACACTTATTACACTTATAATGAAAGATTACAAAAATTATTATATTGTTTCAGCTTCCCCCGAAGAAGTATATTTAGCACTTACATTAGAATCTACCATTATGCTTTGGACAGGCGATAAAGCTGAAATGGTTGCTGAACCTGGAACCGAATTCTCCATGTGGGATGGAAGTATAATTGGAAAAAACATTGAATTTGATCCAAATAAAAAAATTGTTCAAGAATGGTATTTTGGAGAAGAAGAAGCTGAAATTCCATCTATTGTTACTATCAAACTACATGAACACAAACAAGGTACCTCAGTAGAATTACGCCATATAAACATTCCTGATGATGCCTTTGAAGATATTTGTGAAGGTTGGGATTATACTTACTTTGCAGAGTTAATTGACTTTTACGAAGACTAAAAAAAGTGCGGATTGCGGAAATCGAAATGCGGAATATAATTGATTAACCTATCAACCATCTTAACTTTTCAACCAATCAACTTTATTAACCAATAAACCATAAAAAAACCCAAGTTTTTAAAGCTTGGGTTTTTTTATTTACTATAATTATTAACTAATTATTTTTTCTTTTTACCACCATCTTCAGAAGCTGCACTAACCGCTGCTCTTGTTGATTTTACAATCACAACTGGATTGTTAGGTGAATCTAATAATACAATATTAGGAGCTGATAATTCTTTTACAACAATTGATTTACCAATTTCTAATGCGTCAATTTTAATTTCGATAAATTCAGGTAAATTACCTGGTAAACCTTTAACACGAAGTTTTTGTTGTTTGATCATTAACTTACCACCCTGACGAACACCTACTGAATTACCTACACATTTGATAGGAATTAATATTTCAATTTCTTTGCTATCGTTTAATTCTAAAAAATCAGCATGTCTAATTGAATCGTTTACTGGGTGAAATTGAATATCTTTCAAAATAGTTTTGAAAATAGTTCCATCTATATCCAATTGTACTTTGTAAGTATTTGGAGTGTAAACTAAAAGTTTGAAATCCGATTCATACATTGTAAAATGTATATGTTCTTTTCCACCATAAAGCACACAAGGTACTTTACCTGCTGCTCTTACAGCTTTAGTAGCTGCTTTTCCTAAATCGTTGCGTTTGTAACCAAACATTGCTAAAGTTTTCATTCTTTTTGTTTCTCCTTTTTGTTTTTTTTAAGTGGCAAAACCCATTTCGTAATTTCCGATACTAATTTTGCTTTTTGGTTTATATTTAATTAATCTTTTTGTAAGTCAAATAATGAACTGATACTACCGTGTTCATTTACGTTTCTTATTGCGTCAGCAAACAAATTTGCTGAACTCAATACTTTTATTTTAGGACTCTGAACTTTTAACGGAATGGTATCAGTTACCACCAATTCGTCAATTACAGAGTTTTCAATAGTTTCAATGGCCTTACCTGAAAGAACAGGATGCGTACAAAAAGCACGAACACTCAATGCACCTTTTTCTTTCATTAACGAAGCTGCTTTAGCCAATGTACTTCCGGTATCAATAATATCATCAACCATTACCACATGTTTTCCGCTTACATCACCAATTAAAGTCATAGAAGCTATTTCATTCGCTCTACGTCTTTCCTTGTCACAAATTACCATATCAATACCTAAAGCTTTTGCATATGTTCTTGCCCTGGTTGTAGAACCCATATCAGGTGACGCAATGATTAGGTTTCCTACGTTTGCTAATTTTTTAATATATGGTAAAAATATTACCGATGGATCCATGTGATCTACAGGAATTTCAAAAAAACCTTGAATCTGTGGAGCATGTAAATCCATAGTCATTACACGACTGGCACCAACGGCAGTAAGCATGTCTGCTACTACTTTTGAACCAATTGCTACACGAGGCTTGTCTTTTCTATCTTGACGAGCCATTCCAAAATAAGGAATTACAGCAGTTATATAATGAGCCGATGCACGTTTTGCAGCATCTATCATTAGTAACAATTCCATTAAATTATCAGCATTTGCAAAAGTAGATTGAATTAAAAACACATCGCAACCACGAACACTTTCGTTGAAACTAGGCTGAAATTCGCCATCACTAAATTTTGTAGTGGTGCAATCACCAAGTTCTTGTCCGAAAGCTTCAGCAATTTTTTCGGATAAATAACGTGAATTAGTACCTGAAAATAATTTTACTTGGTTATTGTTTGCCATTGTTTTGAATTTAAGTATCGTGTTTCTATGCAATTAGCTTACCCAAACTATGTTAAGTAAGCTAATCATCTATTTTGAAACTAAAATTGTTGTCCGACTAGGGCTCGAACCTAGACTCTACTGAACCAAAATCAGTTGTGTTGCCAGTTACACCATCAGACAATTTCCATTACTTTCGTTTTGGGGAGTGCAAAAGTATTTTTTTTTACAAAAAATAAAGCATTTTGTTAAAAAAAATTATTGATAAAAAGCAATTAAATATAAATCAGTGATAAACAATAGTAGTTATGTGTAAATATTGTGACTAAACACTGCAAAAATAATAGAACTTTTGTAGTTGATGATTCAAAATCTAAAAAATTGAATAATATTTTAACAATTGCCTTAATTTCACCTTATTCGGGTAATAGGTTTGCTACCTATTTGAATTATTATGCCGAAAATTTACTCAAAAAAGGAAAAAAAGTGATTGTAATTAGTCCTGAATTTCATGAAATTTCTGAATATGTAAAGCTAAAAGCACCTAAATTTCTAGCAAATTTTACCGCTTTACCCTTAGATGAAAAAATATTTAGTAATAATAATCCCAATTATTTTGAAGTTTTAGGAAGATGGAGTGCGGTAAGTAGCAGAATAAAAATTGGTGAGAAAAAAATAAATGCTGAAGTTGATTTTGTGTTTTTCTCTCCTATTGATCCATTTATTCGTGGTGCGGTACATTTATTTATTCTGAATAATGTATTTAAATATAAATGGAGTGGAATTTATATCAATCCAAAACCATACAGATTGAAACAACTAAAGCTAAATGTAGATCCTAAATTTTTAGAACCAGATTATTTATTTCGTTCCCATAACTGTGTTGGTGTTTGTGTTTTAGACCGTTTTATTACTGAACCTTTAAAAAGTAGGGTTTATAAAAAAGTGGTGGTTTTTCCTGAAATTAGTAATGTAAGTATTCAAAAAACTGATTCTATTTATAGTAAACAAATTAAAGAAATGGCCAAAAGCCGAGTAGTTGTTGGTTTGTTAGGCGTTGAACAAAATGAAGGAATTACAGCTTTAATTCGTTTAATCAAAAAAGTAGATACAGATAAATACTTTTTTGTATTTGCCGGCAAACTTGATTTTAGCTCCATGGATGAAAAGCAAAGAAATGAAGTAGAAAATTTTATGAACGACCACGCTCCTAATATTTTATTTATCCTTCATCCTTTGAACGATGAAGAAATTAATCAAATTTACAAAGAAATAGACATTAGCTATTTATATTTTTATAATTATGTTTCTTCCAATCATTTGCTTACCAAAGCTGCCTATTATCAAAAACCAGTGTTAGCCAATAAAGATTTTTGCGTGGGCGACACCGTTAAAAAGTTTAAAATTGGCTTGAGTGTGAATGGTAAAATGGAGGAAAGTGTAAATGCCTTAGAGTTTTTAAGGCTGGAAAGGCTTGATTTTGATGTGTTTGATAAGGAATCATTTACCGATTATTATGCTTTGCAAAGTGAGTCGTTTTTGGATAATGCATTGGAACAAATCATGTTTTTTTAAAATTCAAATTTCCAATTTACTTTAATCACTTGATTTAATTAATAAAAAGGCTTTATTCGTAAAAAATTAATTATTAAAAGCCGTGAATAGTTTTTGGGATTTATTTAAACCACAAGAGTTAATAGAATATGGTGGATTTGCATTGGTGCTAATCATTATATTTTTTGAAAATGGTGTGTTTTTTGGTTTCTTTCTTCCTGGCGATTCTTTGCTTTTTACAGCAGGGTTATTATGCACCACTGTTTTAAAAATTTCATTGTATAAACTTATTGTAGGAATTGCTATTGCAGCTATTGCAGGTTACTATTTCGGGTATTGGTTTGGGTGGAGAACAGGAAATAATATTTACCAACGAAAGGAAAGTATTTTCTTTAAGAAAAAATACATTGAAACAGCCGAAGTTTTTTATAAAAAATATGGTGGAATTGCCTTAATTTTAGGTAGGTTTTTACCCATTGTTAGAACATTTGCCCCCATTTTAGCAGGAATAGTTAGGGTAAATCAAATAATTTTTTTTATGTATAATGTTATTGGAGCTTTGCTTTGGCCAATAGTAATATGCGGTGCAGGTTTTAAAATTGGACAAATATTTCCACAAGCCATTGATTACTTAAACTACATCATCATTTTATTTATAGTAGTCACCAGTATTCCAGTAATAAAATCATTGTCAAAGAAGAAAATCGCTGATTAACAGATTGGGTGATTGAACGGATTTTGAATTTAGGATTTTGAATAGATGACAAGAGATTAAGTAGCTTTTCAAGTAAATTATAAACTTTATGGAGCAAGATTTAAAGTATAAAGACATCACCGAGAAAATTATTGGTGCTTCATTCGAAGTACATAAATTTTAAGGAAATGGTTTTCCTGAAGTAATTTAAAAACGGGCTTTAGCCTATGAATTAACAAAATTTGGACTGAGTTATAAAAGGGAAATTGAACAACAAATATTTTATAAAGATTTGCCCAAACCTATTGGAACAAGAAGTGCAGATTTTGTGGTGGAGGGTAAAGTTTTGATTGAAATGAAAGCTATTTCAGGAATCACAGATGTTCATTATGCTCAATCTTTAAATTATTTGAAAATATATAAATTAGAAGTAGGTTTACTAATAAATTTTGGTTCTAAAAGTTTAACATTTAAAAGATTAGTTTACACCCCAAAAACTTAATAATATGAGCCAATAAATGTTGGCTTAAAATCAGAGTTATTTAATTAGTTTTGTCCCATAAATAATGAAATCTGTGAAATCAATTAATCCTTTAAATCAGTGATCGGTATACTTTTTATTGTTCCAACACCAATTGGTAATTTGGAAGACATTACGCTTCGAGCCATTCGTGTGTTAAAAGAAGTTGATTTAATAATAGCCGAGGATACTCGGCAAAGTCTTAAATTATTGAACCATTTTGAAATAAAAAAAACAATTCAAAGCTACCATATGCATAATGAACATAAGGTTTTACAGCGTTATGTAGATGAAATTTTAGGTGGAAAAAACATTGCTTTGGTGAGTGATGCGGGCACACCAGCAATCAGTGATCCTGGATTTTTATTGGTACGGGAATGTTTAAAAAATAATATAAAAGTAGATTGTTTGCCAGGGGCAACGGCTTTTGTTCCTGCATTAGTTAAAAGTGGTTTGCCTGCCGATAGCTTTTGTTTTGAAGGTTTTTTACCGGAAAAAAAAGGAAGACAAACCATGTTAAAAAAATTATGTGAAGAAGAACGTACCATTATTTTATATGAAAGTCCACACAGGTTACTAAAAACCTTGAAACAATTTATAGAATATTTTGGTGCGGAAAGGCTTATAAGTGTAAGCCGCGAGCTGACCAAAACTTTTGAAGAAACTGTAAATGGAACCATTCAAGAAGTGTTGACTCATTTTGAGAATAATATAGTTAAAGGTGAATTTGTGATTGTAATAGATGGTAAAAAATAATTATTTAAGATGGTTGCTTTATAGCATTGGTGGTGCCTTAAGCTTTGCCTTGGCATGGATTCCTTTTAACATTACACCATTAATTGTAGTCAGTTTTTTTCTGTTTTTATTATTGGAACAAGAAGTAAGACAAGCAAAAAAACATTGGTTTCAATATTTTTTATTTATAACAATTGGTAGCTTTGCATTCAACTTTTTAACTACTTATTGGATTTGGAATGCCAGTCCGGGAGGTGCAGTTTTTGCTTGGCTTTTCGATACTTTTTTAATGATAATCCCTTTCCTAATTTTTTATTTTGTAAATAAAAAAACAGGCATTCCAAACTATTGGTTTTTCATAGCTTTATGGATTAGTATGGAATTACTGCATACAAATTGGCAATTTGCTTACCCTTGGTTAATAGTTGGAAATGTGTTTTCAGCATGGCCAAAATTAATTCAATGGTATGAATATACCGGTGTTTTTGGTGGTAGTTTTTGGGTTTTAATTACCAGTGTAGCTTGTTTAAAATTATATAATTATTACACACAATTTAAAATCATTCCTGTCAAAAAAATATTCAATCAATTATTTATTTATTTGCTAGCTCCACTGTTTGTTTCATTCTATATTTTATCCGACAGACATGCACCAAAAAAAGTATTAAATCATTACAGTGAAATAACCATTATTCAACCCAATATTGATCCATATAAAGATAAGTTTGGCGGATTAACTCCTTTGGCTCAAACTGAAAAAATGTTAGCGATGGCACAAACAAAAATTACCCCTGAAAGCCATCTAATAATATTACCCGAAACAGCCATTCAAGATGACATAGACGAGCTAAATATAAATAACAGTAGCTCCATTAATTTACTAGATACATTTACTCAAAATCATGCTGGTTTAAGTGTGTTAACTGGTGCAAGTTCTTATAAGTTTTATTTCAACGAAAAAGACGTTACTCCAACTGCCCGTTTTTATCAAACTAACTTGTATTACGATTATTTTAATTCAGCTTTTTTCAAAAATAGCATGGCTCCTAAATGGGAAATTTACCATAAAAGTAAATTAGTTCCTGGTGTAGAAAACATGCCTTATGTAAATGTTTTTAGCTTCCTGAAAAACTTTGTCATTGACCTTGGTGGAACCAGTGGTGGTTTAGGTAGAGATAAAGAACCAACAAATTTTTCTGATGTAAATAAAGTACAATATGCACCCGTAATATGTTATGAAAGTGAGTTTGGTGAATACGTTACCGAATATGTTAAAAAAGGTGCAAATATTATTTGTGTAATTACCAACGATGGTTGGTGGGGAAATACTCCTGGCTACAAACAGCATTTTGAATATGCAAAATTACGTGCCATTGAAAACAGACGATACGTGGCTCGTTCTGCAAATACTGGCATTTCAGGCTTTATTGACGATGAAGGAAACAGCTTGCAACAAACCAAATGGGATGAAGCAATTGCCATTAATGGCAAAGTGAAAATAAACACAGAAATTACTTTTTACACCAAACATGGCGATTTTATAGGTTACATGGCAGCATTTTATTTGTTGTTTAATTTACCTATGATTTTTGGTAGGAGAAGGATGTGAATTTAAGTTTTCAATAACTAACCAACCAATTCTTCCCAATATTCCACAGCTCTGCGAGTATGAGGAATAACTATAGTCCCTCCAACAATATTGGCTACAGCAAAAATTTCAAATATTTGCTCGGTTGTAACACCCGCTTCATGGCATTTACCCAAATGATATTTTACACAATCATCGCAACGTAAAACCATGCTCGCAACTAAGCCTAACATTTCTTTTACCTGGCTGGTTAATGCACCATCGGCATAAGTGTTGCTATCCAAGTTAAATAATCGTTTCAATACCAAGTTTTCAGAACCTAATATTTTATCATTCATCTTTTCACGGTAGGTGTTAAATTCTTCTATTTTATTCATGTTTTTTACTTTAAATATTTAGGGAAATTACTTTCCAAAAATTCGGCTAATTCTTCAGTTTTATTGGTTCCTAGCAATATTTTGTCACCATTTTTTAAAATAATTTGTAAGCCTATGTTTCCAGAAATATTAAAAGCTTTGCCATTTTTAAAACTATATCGATAGCCCCATCCTCCAAACTCTAAAATGGGTGAATATTTTCTAACATTTACCTCAGCTATTTCGTCCCAAATAAATATTTTTTCCTTTAAATGAAATGGAAATAATTGATAGGAAATTCCTTTTTCATTGATTTTGGTTTTTAGTTGAAAAAAAACCAATAATAAATCAACGAACACAACTATTAATATTGATTCAAAAGCAAAA